>CAWUNH010000104.1:0-5499 GCA_963923435.1 uncultured bacterium | reverse complement strand
TGGGCGACTGGACCATTCCTACGTCCTGGTTTCAATCCGTCAACCCATTGTTTATTGTATTGCTTGGCCCGTTGTTTACCTTGTTGTGGACTTATACCAACCGAAAAAATAAAGAACCCAACAGTATTGTTAAAATGGGTTTGGGTATGATTCTTTTAGGTTTAGGTTTCTTTTTAATGATTGGCGCAGCCTTACAACGCGGAGGTGATATTGACAATCAAGCTGTAAAAGCCAATGTTATGTGGTTGGTTGGAACCTATCTTATTCATACCATGGGTGAACTTTGCCTTTCACCGGTGGGTTTATCACTGGTTACAAAACTGGCACCCCTTCGGTTGGGTTCTCTTATGATGGGGGTCTGGTTTTTAAGCAGTTTTATTGCAAATTTTTTATCGGGATATTTGGTGCAGTTTTTTGCAACCATGGGTGCAATGACCATTTTTGCAATAATTTCGGCCGTTGTTATTGTCTTGGGAATGATTGTTCTCTTTCTTTCCAACCGTTTATTAAAACTCATGCACGGCGTTCGATAAAATTTGTTTCGAATACGTAACTTTACAGCGTGAGTACACGACTGAAGCGGGTGGCTCTGCACACCCTGGGTTGTAAATTAAATTTTGCCGAAACCGATACCCTGGCAAGACGCTTTGAAGAAGCAGGATACGAAACTGCACCTTTTACCGAAGCAGCAGACGTGTATGTAATAAATTCCTGTACTGTTACCGAACATGCCGATACCGAATGCCGTCAGCTCGTACGTCGGGCAAAAAAAATTAATCCCGAATGCAAAGTGGTTGTAACGGGTTGTTATGCTGAGCTTAAACCGGACCACATCCGTCAAATAACCGGTGTAGATTGGGTTATCGGCAATCATAATAAATTTAATCTGGTATCTCAGGTAGAACAAAGATCAATTAACGAAGAATTGGGTTTTCCGGAAAACTCTTCGGAGGCAAACTTTCATGCCGCTTACAGTTATGCAAGCCGAACCCGAAGTTTTTTAAAGGTTCAAGACGGTTGTGATTACCAGTGCACCTTTTGTACCATACCCCTGGCCCGTGGACTGAGCCGAAGCTCAAACATTAAGGATGTTTTAACGCAGGTTCAAGAACTTTCTAAAAAAGGAATAAAAGAAATTGTTTTAACCGGCATTAACCTTGGTGATTTTGGTTACGGACCACAGCGTAGGCCGGGTCAGCGAAAAACAGAACGCTTTATTGATTTGTTAAAAGCCTTGGACGAAACCAAAACCATTGAACGCTTTCGAATCTCATCGGTAGAACCAAATTTACTCAGCGCTTCCATTATAAATTTTATAGCCGGTTCCAAACGTTTTGCAAAACATGTTCACATGCCTTTACAAAGCGGATCGGATGAAATTTTAAACCTTATGAAGCGCCGCTATAAAGCAGAATTATACCAAGACCGTGTTTTGCAGATTAAATCGCTTATACCGCACGCCGCAATTGGTTGCGATGTTATTGTGGGTTTTCCCGGAGAACGTAACCCTCAGTTTGAGGCCACCTATAAATTGCTATCGGATTTGGATATTACCTATTTACATGTGTTTTCGTACAGCGAGCGGGTTAATACACCGGCTATTCACCTCAACCCTAAAATTCAGCCGGAAGAACGCCGTAGACGCAGCGCTGTTTTAAGAAAGTTATCGGATGAAAAATTACAGGCTTTTAGTGCTCGGTTTGACCGCACAACTGGCTCGGTACTTTGGGAGCAACCCCAATCAAATCGTATTCGAGGCTACACAGACAATTATATCCGGGTAGAATCCTCATCCCATAAGCACTCTGCCGGAAGCATAGAGCAGGTTATGTTAAAATGGGATTCGGTAAAAAACCAAATGTTGCTTATTTAAAACCCCTTGATTTTTTAATGTTTTCGTAGGCTTCTTGAATTTTCTGAAATTGTTCTTTAGCCGATTTTTGAACCGCCTCCGATTCCGAAGCAACTTTATCAGGATGGTGCAACACGGCGAGTTTTCGGTAAGATTTTTTAATCTCCTCATCACTGGCATCTGGATTTAATCCTAAAATTTTATACGGAGCCTCCGGGTCTCCGCCAAACATGTAAAACAACTGCGTTCGGTCGGCATCAGTAACTCCCAACATTTGAGCAATCGATTCAATAGATTGCCGTTCCATGGTTTCCAAACGACCGTCTGAAAATCCCAACCCGTATAAATAATGAACCAAGACTTTTCGCACCTCGTAATTGGTATGGGTACGGATGGATTCGCAAATTTGCTGTATGGGAATTTGAGGCTGATCTAAAAATTCTTTTAAAATTCTTAAGTGTTCGGTTGTAAATCCGTTTCCAAATTGCTGTCTGAAAAATTGTTTCACGTAATCCAATTCAACCCGCATAACCTTTCCGTCGGATTTCATCACAACAGCCGTCAGTGCCATCATCATGGTAGGAAAATCGTATCGGGTTTGTGTGGCGCCAAAATATTGCATAGGATTGCCACTGGCGCGGGGTTTTGGCTGAAAAAGACTGCCAATTACATACCCCATTAAACCACCAAAAAAATTTCGCGTAATAACATAGCCAATAATGGCCCCAATCCAACCAAACATAAGCTTCAAATATACAATCAAACCCTGTATCTTAGATTTTTTTATATGGACATTAATTTAAGAGTATATGGTATTTTACATCAAAAAGGCCATGTATTAATGAGTCTGGAACGCATTGCAAATCGAGAGATTTTAAAATTTCCTGGGGGAGGGGTTCATCCCAAAGAATCTTTAACCGATGCTTTAATGCGCGAAATAAAAGAAGAAATGAATTGCAGCCTTACCCACTTACAACATTTTTATACAACCGAAGCCTATGTTCCTTCATGGCTTGCTCCCCACGAAAGGGTTTTAAGTGTTTTTTACACAATGGAGTTAATAGAGCTTTTAAACCAAGAGCCTTTTGCATTGCCTTTAAACCCAGAACATACTTTGGAATGGGTGGAATGCAAGGAAACATCTTTAAAACGCATTGACTTGCCGATTGAACAAACGGTTTTTAAAAAATTACTGTTTCTTTGTTCCCAATGATCCGAATCATAATTTGGCCCATTCGATTGTATCAACGGATTATTAGTCCCCTGCTCCCTCCATCGTGTCGGTATCAGCCCACGTGCAGTCAGTATGCCATTGAGGCCTTTAAAAAACACGGACTGCGTAAAGGCTTTTGGCTCTCTATTCGCCGTATCTCACGCTGCCATCCATGGGGCGGTCAAGGGTACGACCCGGTCCCATAAATGTGTATTTTTACTGTGCAAATGCTGCAACGTTTACTTTGGATTGTATTAGTTTTAATAGTATCAAATTCTTGTGTAAAAGATCCGGCACTTAAAAAACCTGATACACCACCTGCAGACACCTCACGGTATATACAATTTAAATTTAATGCCCGTTGTTCGGGAAAAAACCTACTCTGCAATTCCAACTCCTGGTATACCAATTTACAGGGCGATTCTTTTACCGTATTAAAATTTCAATATTTTATTTCCAACATTACATTTATTAAAAACGATGGAACATCCTTGACTCTGGCTAACGAATACCACCTTTTAAAACATCAAATAAATAAAACGCAATTTACCCTTCAACAAGCAACCAAGGGATCTTACACGGCTGTTGAATTTTTAATTGGCGTGGACAGTTTGCGCAATATAAGCGGTGCGCAGTCGGGAGATTTAGATCCCGGCAACGATATGTTTTGGGACTGGACTACCGGCTATATTTTTTATAAACTGGAAGGGCAGTACAAAAATTCAGCAACTCAGCCGGCAAGGGAATATGCAGTTCATATTGGAGGATTTCAGGGACGGTACAGCTGCCTGCGTAAAGTTCGGGTCTTGTTTAATTCAATTTTGGAAATTAATAAACCAGGTATTACGCAAATTATTTTTAATGTTGATGTGGACGAGCTTTTTAAAACGCCCTATTCCATTGGTTTTGACGATTACTACAATGCCGTTACCCTTCCCATGTTTCAAAACCTCTCCTACAATTACAGCGACATGTTTAGTGTAAATGAAATTATTTCTCCCTGATGCGGCAAAATGCTTTTTATATTTTTTACGTTCTTTTTTTAAGCTCCGTGTTTATCCGCGGCCAGGAGCTCTATTTTACAATTGTTCTGCCCAATTCATACACACATGCTGCGGTTGAAGTTTCTAAGCTTATAGAGGGCGTTATTCCTGAAGAAGAATTATGGCTGCAGGATACCTTGGTGCACAAGAACCGTTTGGATTTTAAAATTGTAAGCCCTGATACTGGAAGGTGTATAGTTCGCGTTAATCAATTTGCGGCTACGCTGCACGTCATGCCGGCCGGACATTACACCATACAATGGCCCCAACCCGATAGCCTTAATTTTTATTCCGAACAAACCCAGCATCCGGTATTTCCAGAATTAATTGAAGATGCGCCCACCCGTTTAAATTTTTTAATTCGCGATTACCAATTACTGGTTAACACAAAACTGGATCATACACAAGAAGGATATAAAAATCGGCGCACAATAATTCAGCAAATAGACACCTTATGGCGTGAATGTATAAAACGCTATCAGCACATTAAAGATCCTTATTTTACCCTGTTTTGGAACTACCAAACCGCTCAATTGCAATGGGCCTTGTCGTATCAAACCAAATCGCTTTATTCAAATTTTATTGGTCGGCCTGCGCTGGCCTACAAGCATCCGGCCGTATTGGAGTTTTTAAGTAATTTTTACGGCGATTATATAATTCAACGGGCTACAGCACAATCCAGTACAAGCATTTACAGGCTGGTTAACGAATCGCCCAACCTGCAAAGCCTAAATGAAATTGCAGCACAGGATCCCCTTTTGCAAAACGATACACTAAGGCAGTGGGTATATATGAACACGTTATGGCACTGGTCTTTTGATGCACGATTTAACCGTTCGGCAGTATTTGAGTTATTAAAACAACTGCAATCGCAAAGTTTAAATCGCGAACTTCAGCGGCAATGTGAAATTGTTTTATCTTATTTTAAAACACTGCAACCTGGAGATCCGGCACCGGATTTTACAGTTTACAACCATAAAAAACAAGCGCTTAGTTTATCCAACTATAAAGGCCGTTGGGTGTATTTGAGTTTTTTAGATGCCAACAGCAGACACGGCATGATGGAACAAGAGGTTTTAAAAAAATGGCAACATACCTATGGTTCCAAAATTCAGTTTTTAAGTGTCCTATTAAATTCCAATGCGTTGAACTTAACCCAAATATGCTCCGAACAATCCGATATTCAATGGCCGATAACCTATATTTCCAAAGGCAATGGACTGACATCACCCGAATTGCTGTATCAAATATACAGCAATGAAACTTATGTGCTGGTTGACCCACTCGGCCGCATATACCGTTATCCGGCCCCTGCTCCTACCGAGGGCATTGAACAAGTATGGAAAACGCTTTTAAAACCTGCACATAAAACACGTAAACTTGGTATTCGA
>CAWUNH010000103.1:0-5505 GCA_963923435.1 uncultured bacterium | reverse complement strand
GGTTTGTTGGCTTTCAAAATACAATTCATGAATAAGTCCATCCGATAATCCAACCTGCGGAACATACATGCGTTCAATTCGGGCTTGTTTCATTATGTTTAAATAAATTTTAGCTGCATGAACAATTACATCGGCTCGGTCGGGTTTTAAATGTAAACGTTCAATACGTTCTTTAACACTCAGTGTATTTAGGGTTTCATAAGCCTGTTTAAGTTTTTCGTATCCGATATGCTGCGATTCGCGTTTACCGTACATTTTAAAAAGTTTATTAATGTTGCCTCCAGATCCAATGGCGTTAATCGAATCAATGGTTTGGGTTTTTGCTTTAACCCAATCTTTCATTTCATCCCATTGGTTTTTCGACACCTTATCCAATAAAAGACGCAAGGTTCCGATATTAAACGAATGCGAAGCAAAAACGCTGTTTTGATGGTAAATCGTAATTTCGGTACTGCCGCCACCCACATCAATGTACATATACGATTGTTTGGGGTTAAGGATTTCTTCCACATGTGTTTCAAACACCATGCGGGCCTCTTTGTTACCATCAATAATAGTTATTTTAATACCAGGTTCCTCCGAAAGCGCCTTAATTATTTCTGGTCCATTTTGCGCATCCCGCATTGCACTGGTTGCCACCGCTTTGTAGTTAGCCACCTCGTAGGCCAGCATCAACGACTTAAATCCGGTTAAGGTGTTTTTAAGTTTTTCAATTTTTACTTCTGAAATTTGCCCTGTACTAAAAACATCTTCACCCAGCCGAACAGGAATGCGAACAAGTTCTTCTTTAGAAAAAAAGGGTTTACCGTCAACCTTATATACGCGGCTAATCAGTAATCTAACAGCGTTTGAACCGATATCAATGGCGGCTAATAGCATGTGGTTTTATATATTTTAAGTAATGGTATACTGCATCTTGGGCGCGTACCGGTTTTTCGTTGGGTTTTCGCGCCTTGTAGGTATTGTCTTGAAAACGGTTTAATAACCGAACCTTGGTATTGCCGCTGAGTTGAATTTTTAAAATATTTAAAATTTGTTTTTTAATAACCTCGTCTGTAATGGGTACGGCCACCTCGCTTCGGTGGTCTAGGTTGCGGCTCATCCAGTCGGCAGAAGAAATGTACAGTTTTTCTTTTCCGCCATGGTAAAAATAAAACACACGGGTATGCTCTAAGTATTTGTCTACAATACTAATGGCGGTAATATGCTCCGACCAACCTTTAAGTTCTGTTATCAACGAACAGGCCCCACGCACTATCAGAGTAATTTTTACACCTGCCTGATGGGCTTTGTATAATAGCTGAATCATTTCCTTATCTACCAAACTGTTCATTTTTAAAATAAGTTGGGCCGGTTTTTTTTGTCGGGCTTCGTTTATTTCGGCTTCAATTAAATCGGTAAACGTATTACGCATAAAAAATGGCGCAACAACCAGTTTTTTAAATTTTTGTATTTGAAAATTATTTTCATAAAACGAAAATAATTGTTCCAAATCGCTGCATAATTGTTTTCGTGAGGTAAGCAGCGCAAAATCGGTATACACCTGAGAGGTACGTTCATTAAAATTACCGGTTCCAAAATGGGCAATGCTAAATTTTTCGCCCTGCGAACGGCCTTTAATTAAAATCAGCTTTGAATGCACCTTTAATCCGGGAACTCCATGAATAACACGCGCTCCCTCTTCTTGTAGTTTACGCGCCCAATACAAATTATTTTCTTCGTCAAACCTTGCTTGTAATTCTATTAGCACGGTTACCTCTTTGCCGTTTTTTACAGCATTAATCAGAGCATTGGCAATTTTTGATTCCGAAGCAATTCGGTATAAAGTAATTTTAATGCGTTCCACACGCGGATCAATCGAAGCTTCTCTTAAAAATGAAATAAGGTGGTTAAAATGATGGTAGGGGTAATGCAATAAAACATCTCGGCTTCTAATAACGTTTAGCATGCTGGCGTTTGCCGATTTAAATTCCGGATGCTGCAGAGGTATAATTTTTGCGTAACGCAATTCCGGCATTTCCAAATCTGGAAAATCTATAAAATTTTTAAAATTATGATACCTGCCGCCCGGAATGGCATTGTCGCTATTGGTCATGCCCAGGCGTTTAAAAATAGCATTCAGCATGTCTTTGGGCATTTCGGCATCGTATACAAAACGTACCGGAAGACCTTTTTTTCGTGCTTTTAATCCGGTGGATATTTTTTCAATCATGCTTTTACTCACATCGTTATCCACATCCAGTTCGGCATCGCGCGTTAACTTAATATTGTAGGCATGCAGTACCTGTAATCCCAAAACATTAAAAATAGAATTGGAACAAAACCGAATCACATCATCTGCCAAAATAATGTATTTTTTAGCACCTACATCGGGCAGCCTGATAAACCGGTATGCGGCCGGAATTTCAATTAAAGCAAAAGAGTTTTTAGATGGGCCCTGGAGCGATTTTAATTTTAAAAACAAATAACTCACTTTATCCTTTAAGTAGGGAAAGGGCTGACGGTCTTCTATTAATATGGGAAACAAAACAGTTTGTAAGTCCGATTCAAAATAGTTGGTAACATATTTTTTTTGAGCTGCCGACAATTGTTTTTCGTTAACAATGTAAACGCCTTTACGGGCCAGTTCTCGTAACAAATTTTTATAAATCGATTCAAACTGCTCTTGTTGCTGAATGACCCGGTGTTGTAAATTTTTAAGTAACTGAACCGGATCGTCGCCGTAAATAAGTTTAGCTTTTGCGCCCAGCTTGGAGAGGCGTTTAACGGTAGCCACGCGCACCCTGTAAAATTCATCCCGGTTGTTGCTAAAAATGCCTAAAAATTTTAAGCGTTCTAGCAATGGGGTACTGGCATCGGAAGCTTCTTGCAAAACCCGCTCATTAAAAGAGAGCCAGCTGATTTCCCGGTTAAGGTAGGGCATTTCGGAATGTTTAGGCATGGGTATAAAGCTTGGGGTGGTTCCAGTAGATCCAGCTGAAAGTTTTAAAATTTAAAACATTCCAATTTGTTTGAGAGCTCTCAAATCCGGCAATACCACTGGTGGGCAAATGATTAATTTTTGAAGGATATAAAAACGCATTGCACAAATCGGTTAAACCCGGATTGTGTCCAATAATCCATAGCAATTTAACCTGCGAAGGCAATTGCTTTATATGGTTTAAAAGGGTATCAACCGAAGCATGGTACAGGGAGGTTGGACAGTCAAGCTCTGGACAAGAAAACAAAAGCAGCTTGCACAGGGTCTGGTAGGTTTGAACCGTCCGCAACGAGGGGCTGCAAAGAACAAAATCGGGCGCTCCCCAGGAGGCTAAATGTTTACAGGTTTTAGCCAAATCCAGGCTGGCTCTGGAACTCAATGGCCTCTCAAAATCCGTTTTACCCTCAGCCAGGGCTTTACCGTGCCGAATTATAAATAACATCTTGCCGGAGGTCGCAGATTTGCGTATCATTGCTAATAATTAATAAAAGTACACAATCTAATACCATATGAAGTCGCTTTTAAATGCTAAATGTCCACAGTGCGGTCATTTTTTTGAACTAAACGAATCTTTAAAACAAGAAGTTCGGGAACAAATGAAACAGGAGGCCCTCGAATGGAAAGCTCGAAAAGAAGAAGAGTTTAACAAACGTGAACAAGAACAGCAACAGCATTTAAAAACCCTGTTGCAAGAGCAAGAACAACAACTTACCCGTCAAATAACCCAACGGTTAAGTTTTAATTACGAAAACGAAATTAAATCGTTAAAAGACACCAATACCCTGCAAAACGATCAGCTTAAATTGGCACAGCAACGCGAGCTTGACCTTTTAAAAAAAGAACAGGCTTTTATTCTTAAGGAGCAAAGTTTACAAAATCAATTACAGGCGCAGTTAAATTCCGAACGGTTAAAAATTATAGAGCAGGCAAAACAGGCCGAAGAAGAAAAATCGGCTTTAAAATTTAAAGAACTCGAAAAACAACGCGAAGATTACAAACGCATGGCAGAAGAAATGCAACGAAAAATTGAACAGGGAAGCATGCAATTGCAGGGAGAGGTAATGGAACTGGCCCTCGAAGAATTGTTACGAAACCTGTTTCCATTTGATCGGGTAGAAGAAGTACCCAAAGGGGTAAAAGGGGCCGATTGTATTTTAACGGTTCGTAATCAATTTGCACAAATTTGTGGCAACATAATATTTGAAAGCAAACGCACCAAACAATTTTCTACCGACTGGATAGATAAACTTAAAGACGACCAGCGTGTAAAAAATGCAGATCTTGCGGTATTGGTAACCGAAGCGCTGCCCAAAGATTACAAGCACATGAACCTGTATCAGGGAGTTTGGGTGTGTACATTTCAGGAAGTTAAACCTCTGGTAACCCTTTTAAGGGACAGCCTTGTGCGCATTGAGCAGGTTGCCTCAGCGCAAAACAATCAAGGAGATAAAATGCAATTGCTCTATACGTATTTAACGTCCAACGAGTTTAAATTATGCATTTCAGCCATTGCAGACGGATTTAAAAACATTCGGGAAGGCTTAGTTAAAGAACGCATGCAAATGGAAAAAAACTGGAAAGAACGGGAACGGCTACTGGATACGGTTCTGCAGCAAACCATGCAATTTTACGGCTCGGTAAAAGGCATTGCAGGCAATGCAATAGCAGATTTGCCACAATTAGAGTAAATGCTTTTTTTTACAAGATTTAATTTAAATTTTAGCTGTTTGTTAGTTTATTGCAATTAATTAAAGGTTACTTCTGCTTTTGAAAGTTTAATTTAAGCTTTATTTTATTAAAACGAATGAACTGGTTTTTTTAATTTAAGCGTGATGGTACGATTCGCCTTTAAGAATGGTATGTGCACGGTACCATTGCTCTAAAAATATCAGCCGTACCATTTGATGCGTAAAAGTTAATTTAGAAAGCGAAATTCGGGCATCGCAGCGGCTTAAAACCTCGGGGTCAAATCCGTAGGCACTGCCAATTAATATCAACCAACGTTTTTTTCCGCACTGGTTTTTTTGTTCAATCCAGTGTGCCAGCTCCAAAGAATTCAGTTCCAAACCGCGGTCGTCCAGTGCAACCACGTAGTCCGAAGTTTCCATTTGTGCAAAAAACCAGTCTTTTTCAGTTTTAAGTAATTGGGCTTCGTGGGTATTTTTTTTATTAGCCGGTTTGGTTTTCCATTCAATCACCGTGTAGTGTTGCAGCCGTTTTAAATACAACCGAATGCCTTCTTCCAAATACCCTTCCTTGGTTTTTTCGGTAACTAATACGGTGCATTTCATTTTGGTAAAGGTAATCATGTACTTTTGTACTTGCGCATGACATTAAAAAATCAGGTTGCCCTGGCGTATATAAAATCTTACCTGCAAGAAGATTTGGGTCGCGGAGACCATACGTCCCGTTCAATTTTTAAAAATTCAAACACGGTGCTCATGCGTTTAATAGTAAAAGACCGGGGTCTAATAGCAGGAATGAAAGCCGCTCCCTTGGTTTTTAAAACGGTTCATCGCAGCATC
>CAWUNH010000102.1:0-5506 GCA_963923435.1 uncultured bacterium | reverse complement strand
GGAGCCCCTGTACTTTAACATTGCCCTTGAACCCGCAGATGCCCAGCAATTAAATGAGGTGGTGGTAGAGGTAAAAATTTCTAAAGAAAACAACACGGCCCTGGTTTTACAACAAAAAAACAATGCCAGTGTTAGCGACGGTGTGAGTGCCGAAACCATCAAACGAACCCCCGATCGCAATACCAGCGATGTGCTTAAACGGGTAAGTGGGGCAAGCATTCAAGAAAACAAATTTGCAATCGTACGGGGCTTAAACGACCGCTACAACACCGCTCTGCTAAACGGGGCGCCGCTTCCCAGTTCGGAAAGCGACCGCAAGGCGTTTTCGTTTGACGTATTTCCTTCAAATATGCTCGACAATTTGGTTATAACCAAAACAGCCCGCCCGGATTTGCCCGGAGAGTTTGCCGGTGGGATTATTGATATTTCCACCAAAGGAATTCCAGAACAAAATTTTATTTCTGTTTCGCTAGGTTCGGGGTACAACACCCTTACCACCGGAAAAACACAGTTGTATTACAACGGCGGTAAAACCGATGGCTTGGCAATGGACGACGGAACCCGTGCCCTGCCATTGGGAATGCCCGAGTATTCTGCTTTTCCCACTACGATTAGTAAACAAGCCGAATTGGCCAAACAACTGCCCGTTTCCGATTGGGGGGTTTACGAAAAACGCTTTTTACCCAACTTTAGTTCGCAGATTTCAGCAGGCTATACCCTTAAACGAAAGGATCAGGATTTTTTAGGAATACTGGCTTCGATAAGTCAAAACAGCACTCGTTCCTTTTTTGAAACGGAGCGAATATCCTACCTCTCCGGGCGTCCGGAAAACCCCTCGGACCCACTTTTAAAAGATAAAGTATTTAACGATGAAACCTATCAAACTCAAAATTTAATTGGAATGCTGTTAAATACAAGTTTAAAAGTAAACGAATTTCATTCCATTACCTTTAAAAATTTGTACACGTTAAATTCTGACGACCGTACCATACGCAGAACCGGAACCACCACTCCCAACGAAGACAATCCAAACAGAGTTCGCTCAACAGCCCTATGGTTTACTCAAAACAAAATACGTTCGCAG
Source organism: uncultured bacterium (assembly GCA_963923435.1). GTDB lineage: Bacteria > Bacteroidota > Bacteroidia > B-17B0 > Aurantibacillaceae > Aurantibacillus. Next base: position 4,422 of record CAWUNH010000102.1, on the reverse strand, counting down.
CAATTAAACGGAGAACATTTTTTTTCTGCCAGCAAACTTAAAGTGCAGTGGATGGCATCCGATGCCCGGGTAGAACGACAGATTCCCAATTTAAGAAGGCATTATTATCAAAGGCTCAGCCGGATAAGCAACGATCCATCAGATACCGTTTACAGGGCTCAAATCAGTTTAAACAATTCAACCAGTAACGAGTATTCTGGAATCATGCTCTGGAGCGATTTAAACGAACAGGTACGATGCTTTAAAGCCGATGTTAGCAGAAGTTTTAAAAAGGGATCCGATTTTTATATAGAACCCAAGGCCGGCGTTTTTTTACAAATGCGCAATCGCACATTTGATTACAGGCAATTTGTGTATTCGGCTTTAGGCGGGATGGGCTCGGGCATACAATTTGCAGATTCGCTGGCGGCACTTAACGAGGCCACTATTTTTACCAGCTCCAACATGGGAACATTAAATCCAGCAGGTAATCTGGGAGGTTTTAAATTGGTAGAAACCACCCAACAGCAAAGCGATTATTCTGCCTCTGCACAACTTAAGGCCTGGTACGCTCTGATAGACCTTCGCTACACGTCCCATTTGCGATTGGTAACCGGATTGCGTCAGGAACAATACTACCAATCCATACAATACCGCGATCCGTTATATATTATAAACCATAAAACCATTCAAGTCGATACGGTTTATAACGATGTGTTGCCTTCTGCCAATTTAATTTTGTCGCCCACAGAATCAAGCAATATAAGATGTTCTTATGCGCGCACATTAAACCGTCCAGAATTTAGAGAGTTGGCCCCGTTTATTTTTTACGACTTTAACACCCAATTTAGTCTTAACGGAGATCCAAATTTACAAAGAGCCCTTATTGATAACTACGATCTGCGTGCAGAATGGTTTCCGGGCGCTGGTCAACTGGTATCCGCCTCTGTTTTTTATAAAGAGTTTACCAATGCCATTGAAGTATTTCAGTCTCAAAACGCCAATCAAATTTCGTATACCAACGTAAACAAAGCCTACAACAAAGGCATTGAATTGGAATACAGAATTCAGCTGGGTCGGTTTCACAAAAACGATTCTACCAAAATAGGTAAACTATTGGACAAGCTTACCCTTTTTAGCAATCTTGCCATTATACGCTCTCAGGTAGGAGAGGGCACCGGATCAACGTATCAGCGTCCTTTGCAGGGCCAGTCGCCCTATTTGATCAATGCCGGAATTTCTTATTATGATATTACCTCGGGCTGGAACTTGAGCCTAAACTACAACCGAATAGGCGAGCGAATTTACATTGTAGGAAATAATTTGTTTCAAGAAATTTGGGAATGCCCCAGAGACGTGGTCGATTTTCAGGTCGGCAAATCTTTTATCAATAAAACATTGGATGTACGCCTCAATATTAAAGATCTTTTGGCCCAGCCCCTGGTATTTGTACAAAATTTTGCCAATGCACCGCTTGATTTAAACAACACAAGCACAACCGCTCCTTTTTGGAAGCAAACCTTTGGCCGCACCATTGGACTGCAAATCAGTTATAAATTTTAAAAAAACCTTTTTTTAAAATTTAGTTTACTCTTAAGCTTAATATTTAACAATTGCGTAATAAACACTTAAGTATTGCGTAAATCTGTAAATCTTAAATCGCCTGATTTTTGCGTCATATATCAACACTATGAAATCATCATTACTTTGTATTATGGCTTGTGCGGCAAGCCTGAGCCTTTCGGCACAAGGGTTTTTTACTAAAACTTGTTACCGCGGAGCCTTTGCTCCAGCACCCAATCCTATGTGGACCAATTCCTGGACCGAATGGGACCCTCAAAATAAAAACTATCCGGCGCCTACGCTTACGGTTGCTTCTAACATTACCTCCAATACAACCTGGAGCAGCGGGCAAACCGTATTATTACAGGGCCCCATTTACGTAAAAAACAACTCCGTTTTAACCATTCAGCCGGGCGTGGTAATACGCGCTTCCAAGGCGGTTGCAGGATCTGCATTAATTGTAACCAAAGGTTCCCAATTACAAGCAAACGGAACCGCTTCTGCACCTATTGTATTTACCTCCGATCAGGCAATGGGATCGCGCAGCATAGGCGACTGGGGAGGCGTGGTACTTTTAGGAAGTGCTGCTTTAAATTACACCAATGGAATTAATAATGTAGAAGGATTGCCGGTTAGCATTGATTCAGAGTTTGGCGGTGGTGCTTCTCCTAATAACAACGACAATTCAGGAACGTTAAAATTTGTTCGCATAGAATTTGGTGGTTATGTATACCAACCCAATAAAGAAATAAACGGATTAACGCTTGGCGCGGTAGGTAAAAACACAACTCTTGAAAACATTCAGGTTTCTTTTGCCAACGACGATGGATTTGAATGGTTTGGAGGCAATGTGAATGCCCGCTATTTAGTTTCTTACCGAAATTTGGACGATGATTTTGATACCGATAACGGTTGGAGCGGAAACGTACAATTTGGCTTAATTGTAAGAGATCCCCAAATTGCAGATGCACCGGCTGTTTCTACTTCCGAAGGTTTTGAATCGGATAACGATGCCGGCGGAACTACGGCCACCCCCTTAACCAGCGGGATATTTTCTAACATAACAGCCATTGGCCCCCTGCGTGGAAGCATAACCAATACCGTAGCTGCAGGATACCGCCGCGGCGCACGCATTCGCCGTAACAGCAACTTAAAAATTTACAATTCTATTTTTATGGACTTTTTAAGAGGCATTCACATTGATGGGACTTTGTGCGAACAAAACGCCGGTTCGGGGACTTTAAAATATAAAAACAACATAGTTGCCGGTAACATTGCCGGATTAACCACCGAACGCAACATCGGATCTACCTTTACTGCAACAGCCTGGTTTGCTGCAAACGGAAACGATTCGATTGCCAGTTCGGCTTCTATTTTAGTTAACCCCTACAATTACACCGCTCCAGATTACCGTCCGGCTTCAAATTCACCGGCATTAAGCAACATCAGTTTTACCGATGCAGCAATAGCCGCCGTAACTTCAACAGCACTAGCAAGCCTTACTACTTCACTGAGTTTGGCGTCTAATTCTTTATGCATGGGGCAAACCGGAAATATTACTCCGGTTGTTTTTACAGCCAGCGCTACCGTATCTCCTGACTTTTGTGCACTGGCATGGATGGCTGGCAATGGTATCCTTGTATCCAACAGTTTAAGTCCCAATCCTAGTTTTACCATTGCAACTCCCGGCAACTATACCATTGCATTAATGGGAACCTACGGAAGCGGCACAGTAAGTTCGGTACAAACCATTACAACCTACACCTGTTTAGACGTGTCTATTAAGGATTTAAAATCCCAAACCCTGGACCTTCGCACCAATCCGGCAAATACACATTGCATATTAACCTGTAATGGTATAAACCATGAAACAATTGAAGTAGAATTGTTTTCCATTAGCGGAGCTCGTGTATATTCCGGTATTTTAATGCCCAACAATTCAAACAACGTTGAATTTAACACGGAGCATTTAAATTCGGGACTTTACATACTTAAAGCCAAGACCCATTCGGTAATTTTTACCAAGCGCTTAATTGTTCAGCACTAAAAACAATCCATCTATAACAGGCAGGTTTATTTAAACCTGCCTGTTTTTATTATGAACACAGAGGCTCGTATACAAAACGCACATCAAAACGGGTATTACTTAGAATCTACACTCCTCTGTTATTTGTATTGCATGAGAGGATTAAATTTAATTTTTAAATCCTGCAATCTTACAGTTGCATCTGAAAAAGGCATAAAACTTAAAAAACTTTATGAAATATTACAGGATGCACATTTAAACCAACCCCTTATTCAATACAGTTTAAATAAGAAAAACTTAAAATCAATTAAGGTTTGGTTAAATGCCATTCAAAAGTTACTTAACGGAAAAGCCTCGGTTCGTCATTACAAGGCCCTATCGGAACATTCTATAAAAATTTTAGCCCTCGTTAATATGGCCGTGGTTAAAACCCAATCCAATCAAAAATCAAGAATTAACCATTAGTTAATCTTGACTTTCAATCAATTTAACCTTAACTCAGCAGATTTGTTGACATTGAATTCTGTATCATCCCACCGAATCCATGTATTGGATCATGAGCCCATTCGGTTATTTAAAATTATTCCCATTATCAAGCAAAGTTTTTCGGAGATACACTTATTTTCAACAATTGATGAGCTGGAAGCGGCCTCTCAGCAAAGTCCTCCTCAGGTAATACTCCTGCGTTTTGATTTTAAGCCGATAGACTCTATTGTACTTATGCAGGAGTTAAAAAAACAAGCATCCGAAGGATGTTTTATAATTTTATATTCTGAGGTTCCTGTAGAAGATTTTGCAATAGAACTTGCCTTAAATAAAGGTGCAGACGGAGTTATTAATTTTCCACACAAAGC
>CAWUNH010000101.1:0-5508 GCA_963923435.1 uncultured bacterium | reverse complement strand
AATTGAAAATACAGGGATTCCAACTGCTGGTTTTTTAGCTCCGGAAATAACCGGTGGTACAGCTGCAGGGTAACATCGGCATCTTCTGCTGCGTATTGTGAAATTTGTTCAAGCGGCACCTCGCGCATGGATTGTGTTTTTTGAGGTCCTATCAGGTCGGTAATAGGAATGGGCTTGTATTGAAGGTATTGTTCCGAAAGCACGTCCATGCCGTGCCGCGCTTCCGGCGCAATTAAAAAATGGGCCACCATGGTGTCTGCCAACAACGCATTTGCCGTAATCCCATAGTTTTTTAAAATATGCAGGTCGTATTTTAAATTGTGTCCAACCAAAACGCGGTGTTGCTTTGAAAGAAAGGGTTTTAGTTCGTCCAGCCAGGTCTGTTTTTCTTGCGGATTTTCGGGCAAGGCCACGTAATATGCGAAATTGACTCTCCAAGAAAAAGACAATCCAATAAGCTCTGCGTCCAATACTTGAAGTGAAGTGGTTTCGGTATCCATGCAAACTACGGGCAACGAGTCCATTTCTTTTATTAATGCCTGCCATTCGTGTAACTGGGTTATGGTGGTGTACTCAACCGCAACCTCGTTAATGGTTTTTAATGCCTGGGTTTGTTCGGCGGTATTGTCTGTTTCTGAAAATAAATCCGGAATTTTATTTGTAGGACTCGGAGAAACGAATGGTTCCGGCTGACTTGAAAATAATTGCTCGGATAAACGGCGAAATTCGAGTTCTTGAAACAAGGGCTTTAATAGAGTTTCATCGGGTGATTTTCGAATAAGCTGGGCCTCGTCAAAATCTATCGGGCAGTTTGTGATGATTGTTGCCAACTGCTTGGATTGTATGGCCAATGCGGCATGTTGCTCTACTTTTTCACGTAATTTGCCCTTAAGTTGCGCCGTGTTTTTTAAAAGATTTTCTACACTGCCAAAATCTTTAATTAATTGAATGGCCGTTTTTTCTCCAACTCCGGGTATTCCAGGGATGTTGTCCACTGCATCTCCCATTAATCCTAAAATGTCAATTAACTCGTTTACGTTTTTAATTTGCCATTTATCACAAATGGATTGCGCGTCGAGAATCTCGGCTCCATTGCCCATTCTTGCCGGCTTATAAATGAATGTATGGGTGTCTACCAGTTGTCCGTAATCCTTGTCCGGGGTCATCATGTACGTAGTAAACCCGCGCTGCTCGGCAATACGGGCCAGTGTTCCTATAACATCATCGGCCTCATACCCTTCGAGGCTTAACACCGGTATCTGAAATCCTTCGAGCAGGCGAATTATAAAGGGTAAGGAAGCTCTTAAATCTTCGGGCATTTCTTCGCGATGGGCTTTGTATTCTTCAAAAGCAAGGTGCCGCTGCGTGGGGCCCTCGCGATCAAAAACTACCGCCATGTGGGTGGGTTGTTCTTTGTTTATCACCTCTAAAAGCGTGTTGGTAAAGCCAAACACCGCAGAGGTGTTTAATCCCTTTGAATTTATGCGGGGATTTTTACTAAACGCAAAATAGGCGCGGTAAATCAACGCAAAGGCATCCAATAAAAATAGTTTTTTATCGCAGGCCTTTGTTATCATCAACTGTATCCAAAAGCCTTTCTCAGGGCTTCGAGTTTTAAATTGGCGTACTCGGCAGCGCGGTCTTCCCCTTTTTTTAATAGGCGATCCAGTTCTGAGGGGTCGTTTATATATTCTATATACCGCTTGCGTGGCTGTTCGAAGGTGTCCATGAGCGCTTGAAATAGATCCGACTTTGCGTGCCCCCAGCCGTATCCGCCTTGAGTTAGCTTTTGTCGTGTTATACTGGCCCGATCGGCTCCGGCAATTATTTCTATTAGACTACAAATAACATTGCTTTGCGGATCTTTGGGCTGATCTAAGGCCGTACTGTCGGTTACAATTTTATGATTAATGGTTTGGCGCAATTCTTTTTCAGGTAAAAAAATATTAATAAAGTTGTCGTACGATTTGCTCATTTTTTGACCATCGGTTCCCGGAACCAATGCGCTTTGTTTTTGAATGCGCGCCTCGGGAATCACAAACAAGGGTTTTTCCAGTCGGTGGTTTATCGAACGGGCAATATCGGCCGTAATTTCTAAATGTTGTACCTGATCGCTGCCAACCGGAACCTGATGGGCGTCGTATAATAAAATATCCGCGGCCATTAATACCGGATAGGTAAAAAGCCCGGCATTAACATCGCTAAGCCGATTGCTTTTATCTTTAAAAGAATGCGCATTGGCCAACATGGGATATGGAGTAAAGCAATTTAAATACCAGGCCAATTCTGTAACTTGAGGAATCCTGCTTTGACGGTACAGCCAGGTGGTTTCGGTGTTTAAACCAAAAGCCAACCAGGTTGCCGCAACAGAGAGTGTGTTTTGATGAATGCTCTTGGCGTTTTTAATACTGGTAAGGCTGTGCAAATCGGCAATAAAAAATAAACTTTGGTGTCCCGGCTGAAAGCTTTGTTGAATGGCCGGCTGTATGGCTCCTAAAATATTTCCCAAATGCGGCGTATTGGTACTTTGAATCCCTGTTAAAATTCGAACCATGGATTTAAAATTACAATTTAAATAGCATTCTCGTGGATTCAAAAATTTAAATTTTAGCAGCTCGTTTTATCGCCTTACAATAGGTGTGCTTTTATTTTACGCGCATTAAGGATTCTGCGTTTATTAAATAAAAATTAATTTTTGAACTTGCGTGCTAACAGATTTTTTTTGGCTTTGAGTTATAGCGCAATAGCCCTCTATTATATACTATTTACAAATGCTGGGCAAGGTTTGCCATTTTAATTCCATCCATTGCCGCGCTTACAATTCCGCCGGCATACCCTGCTCCTTCCCCGCATGGAAAAAGATTATGAATTTGAGGATGCCAGCCCCGAACATGGTCTCTGGGAATTCTAACCGGCGTAGATGTACGAGACTCGGTCGCTACTAAAAGGGCTTCTTGACCGGCAAATCCCTTAATTTTTCTATCAAACGCACTTAAGGCTGTTTTCAATGCCCAAGACAATTCTTGGGGAAACAATTGGTTAAGATTTACGGATTGTACACCAGGCGTATAGCTGCAGGGGGGTAGCGTAGAGCTGGATTTATTTAATAAAAAATCAGCGGCGCGTTGTGCAGGAGCCCTCAGTTGGCCTCCTCCCATTTGAAAGGCCCTTTGCTCCATTTCCCTCTGAAAATAAAGGCCTGCAAAAGCGCCGTAACGTGCATAAGGTTTTAAATGGGTTGAATTTATTGCGGCAACGATTCCGCTGTTTGCAAAAGGGTTGTTGCGTTTACTGGGACTCCAGCCGTTTGTAACAACTTCGCCTGGCGCGGTAGAGCAAGGGGCTATAATGCCGCCCGGACACATGCAAAACGAATAAACCGGAGCCTGTTGGGTTTGCGTAACCAATTGATAACTGGCGGGCGGTAAATGCATTCGTAATGCATCGCGTTGGTCCTCTGAACAATGATACTGGTGTTGGTCTATAAACGCCTGAGGGTGTTCTATTCGAAATCCCAAAGCAAAGGGTTTGGATTCTATTAAAAGTTGTTTTTGTGCAAAAAGTTCGTAGATGTCTCTTGCAGAATGTCCGGTTGCTAAAATAATTCGTTGTACCGGCCATTGCATGGGCGTTGAATGTTGTTGACGCACATAAATGTTCCGAACGCTCTGTTGAATTAAAGTAAAATCAACCAGTTGAGTTTGAAAATGGAATTCGGCACCATGGGCTATTAGGTTGTTTCGGATTGCCTCAATTACCTGTGGCAACTTATTGGTCCCTATGTGCGGATGGGCCTCAATTTGAATTTCGGGAGCAGCGCCGTGTGCAATGAATTGATTTAAAACGTATTCTATATCGTTTCGGCTGCCGGATCGGGTATACAGCTTTCCGTCGCTGTAGGTGCCAGCGCCGCCTTCTCCAAAACAATAATTACTCTCGGGGTTTACCGTTCCGGTCCTCTGAAGAACGGCTAAATCGCGTCGGCGCGCCCGAACCTCTTTGCCCCGCTCTATTAAAATGGGCTTAATCCCCAGCTCTAAACACCGAATAGCGGCAAAAAGTCCGGCGGGTCCCGTTCCAATAATATGACAGGTTTTTTGGGCATTATGCACGTCTTTAAATTGCCATTGAAAGGGCTCAGGGGCCGGTGCATTAACAAGCACGGTCAGCTGAACCATTATTTGCTTTTGACGCGCATCGATGCTTTTTTTAACGATTTGCCATGTTTGAATACCGCTTCCTAGTTTTTGAGACAAGGCCGCTTTAATGCGCTGGGGATTTTGAACCTCTTCTGGGTAAACGCGTATTACAACCGAACGATTTGTCATCCCTCAAAGGTTATGCTAAATACCAACATCTGATTTTTTATTGTATTAAGGCTTTGAGAAAACACATTGCTGCTGGGCTTTAAAAGGTTTTTAAATCCGGTGAGTAATTTAATTTCCAGGCCCAATTTAAAATAGTTTAAATAAAAATCTGTGCCTGCCCCGGCGCTGTAGTAAAAATCGTTTGGTATAAGTTTAATGTTTTCGGCGATTTGATTGGGCCCTCCGGCCGCTCCGGATTTTTTAAGTGCATACAAGTCAATGGCAAAACCGCTGCCGCCTGATACGTATGCGCTGAAATTTGCCTGTCGCTTCGATTGTATTTTCAACTCTAAGGGCAACATAACAAAAAACGATTCCACGGATTTCTCAAAAAGTTTAAAGGAATCTAACGGAAGGCTGTTTAGGCGGTATTCAATTTTTCGAAAGGCATACGAAACGCCCGGGCAAAAACGCAAGCGCAGATATTCGGCAAGCCTTATGTCTCCAACAAAACCCAAGGCAAATCCGTTGCCTTTAATTGGTAATACCGAATTAATTTGATACAACCGATCGTTTATAAGGGTGTCTTTTAATTGGCTGTTAGGTTTGGGTACCAACGCAAATTCGGCCTGAGTTCCTGAAATGCTAAAACCAAAATGTAACTTTTGGCGGTAAAATTTTGGCAAATTAATCCCGTATCCATCGCTTTGTTGTGCAAATAAAGCGTTGCTCCACAAAATACTTGCAAATAATAAACGAACGACTTTATTCATTAGTGTAACAACGTTAAAAGTATTCAAAGCGTATGTTCAAAGTTAGGTTTTCCACAGGAAACACAATAAAAAGAGTACTTTTGGGGCATGCAATTAACCCTGCTAAAATCTAAAATTCACGGCGTTACCGTTACACAGGCAGAGCTTGACTATATAGGCAGTATTACCATTGATGAGGATTTAATGGATGCCGCCGGAATACTTGAAAACGAACAGGTGCATGTGCTAGATAAAACCAGTGGCGCGCGATTAATCACCTATACCATTAAGGGTTCCCGTGGTAGTGGAATAATTTGCATGAACGGTCCGGCTGCGCATCAAATAAAACCCGGCCATTGCGTAATAATTGTAGCCTACGCCCAACTCTCCGATTCGGAGGCTTTAAACTTTAAACCCAAAATTGTTTTTCCCAATCCTGCCACCAATAC
>CAWUNH010000100.1:0-5566 GCA_963923435.1 uncultured bacterium | reverse complement strand
CTCCGGACAAGAATGTTATTTATACGATTTAATAAGCCAAAATAAGAAAGAAGATTTATTAGTCCGATTAAACCAAAAATTAGAGGAGGCCCGGATAAAACTAAAATCGTGTAAACCCTTGCAAGAGGATCCTCTTCCTGAAAAAATATACGAAGAACAGCTCATGCAGCTGCGCCTAGACCAGAAAGGTATTTTTGTTCACGATATTTATATAGCCCCATCTCATTCCCAATGTAATCCTGAGATTCGGCTGGACTTTAACGAAGCCAAAGCCTATTTTAATCCTGCAGTGTTTATTATTTATTAGGCTGCTTAAACCGTTGGTTAAAAATTTCCAGTTGGTTTTTTTTCCATTCCTCTGTTGATGGTGGGGGCTGGTGTTTCCAACGGCGGTGCGACCACAACCAAAAGGCAGGTTCTTTTTGAATACGCGTTTCCAGCAATCGGGTATGCCATTCTGTGATTGCACCATACTCCCATTTATTGGTTGAATCAGGAAAGGGTATGAGCGTAACCGAATAATACCCGGGTTTTAATTTTGTTACTTCACAAAAAACCGGATTTAAATGGTACTCCAATGCCATTTTTTCTGGTCCGTAGGCTACCGCGGTGGGCTGATTTAAAAACCGGGTCCAGTAACTGGTATGGGCCTTAGGGGGCGACTGATCGCTCAGCGTTATTACGGCAAGGGGTGTTTTTGCCGATTGCAATTGCTGTTTGTAGGTATTGGCATGCACCACCTTTAAACCAAAACGGGATCGCAGGCTGTTGAGTTGGCTATTCCAAAACGAATTGCTTAATGGGGTTCCTATTCCAATAACTTGGTGGGGAATAAGCAGCGGCATGGCGGTAATCAGCCATTCCCAGTTGTGAAAATGACCAGAAATTAACACCATAGATTCGCCTTTTTTATAAAGCTGTTCGGCAAATTCGGGATTTTTAATTTGAATTCGCTTTTGTAATTCATGGCGCGACATGCTTAAATTTTTTACCGATTCTACCATTACTATTGATAAAAACCTGTAAAATGCCGCCAAGGTGGTTGTTTTTTGTTGCAGTGTGGTGTTTGGAAAACAGCGCTGAATTTGACCTTCAATAACCGATTTTCGATACGACCAGACATGCCGAAGTATTAGCTCTAATACCCGCGCAATGGCATATAAGACAGAGAGGGGTAACCATGACATAGCATATACACAATAAAATCCCAAACGACTCATGGCGTGAAGGTACGTATTGCCGGCCGTATTATTTTAATGAATACATTGCTGCATTAAGTACCAGTTCTTGCTTTTTTATTTTAAATGAATTAGTATTAACTTGGTTCGTTACAACGTACGGATGCGCATGTGTTTTAAACGGGTTATTTTGGTGTGGATGTTGCTTATTTTGCTGGTTTCCTGTACCAAACGACATGCGCGCATTTTAGCCGGTATGTATGCCTGTAAAGTAACCTATCAATACTGGGACATGCGTCCTACCTATATAGACACGGTTTATTACCAAGACCTTGAAATAAAACGCAATGGAAAATATTTAATTATTTTAAATACTTCCATTCATGTAGATTCGTTATGGAATGAAAACATATACCAGGTTGGAAGTCCGAGCAGTTTTTTAAAAGTCCAGTTTAAAGGCGACAGTATTTTTATTTACACCTCTAATGGCGGAATGGGCGGGCGCAGCACGTTTCAATACTCCGGAAAGCAAAAATAAGAGGCCATGAAATTTCCTTTAAAAAATAGATGAAGGCCTTGGTTGGTTGTATTTTGGGTTGCCTCGGAGCTTGGCTGAATGCCCAAACCCAAAACTCTTTCGAAGGCGGGCTTGGACTGCTTCGTGTAAATGCTTTGCCGCGGCAAATTTATTATCCGATGGAGCGGCCTTCTATGGAATTTTTAAACACACTGTTTTTTCGCGCCACTACCAATGCAGGAAATTTCCGTGCTATGGCGGGTTATGTTAAATACGCCTATACCTTTGAACCCCCGCCGGGCAGTGCCGATTTTTTTTCAGGTGATATTGAAAGCCAAGATTTTAGACTGGGGCTGGGCCTGCAATGGCCTTTAAAACGTTTTACAAAACGACTCTACTTTTTAACCGATGGCTATTACCGTAAAACCCTTTCCTCCGGTCACCGCTATGGTGGAATAATGGGGGTTCAGGAATACAACACCTCGGTATCCAATGGCGCAGACCTATTGCTGGGTTTGGGAATTAAACTTAAACTGTTTAAATCCGTGTATCTTTCCCCCGAACTCGGATACCTGTGTTCGAATCAATTTACCAAAACCCTAACCCGCGATTTAAAAACTGAAAAAACATATTTAAGGCATTCTTACGATTTGAACCTGCATCCGTTATTAAATATTTACCTAAGTGTTGGTTTTTAGTGCAACGCAGTCCGTTTTATTACATGCAATGGAACAGCACAATGAGCGCTATGCCAATCAGATCTAACAAAAGGCCAATACGCAACATGTCTTTTAAAATAATTTGGCGTGTGCCGTATACCAGGGTGTTGGCAGCTGTTGCTATGGGCAGCATAAATCCCAGGCTGGCGGCAAAAGTTGCAGGCCAGAGCAATTGCAGGGGCGTTACGTTAATATAGGGTAAAAGCGCCGTTAATACCGGAATCATGAGCTGAATGCTGGCAATGTTCGAGGCAAATTCACTCACCAGGGTTATTAACGCGCAGGCTCCGGTAATGAGTAACCAATTGGGGGCATCTTTTAAATACACCAGCGAATGCGAAATCCAAAGGCTTAAACCCGATACTTCAAATGCATGCGCCAACGCAAAACCGGAACCAAACATTAAAATAATATCGTATCGAATATGTTTGGCATCTTCCCAGTTTAGCAAACGCGCTCCTTGTGTTCCGGGAGCGGGTAAAATAAATAAAAGCAATCCAATGCATATGGCAACCCATCCGTCATCAATGCCACGGGCCTGAGGAAGCAAACTGCTCCAGCCTTTTATGGTTATTCCGTTGCACTGCAAATCGCCGCGCGATAGCCATAGTAAAATGGCCAAAATTAAAATGCCAAAAACCCGTTTTTCGGCCGCTTTCATAGGCCCCAGCGATTTATAATGGGCCTGCAGAGCCTGCTGGTGGCCGTTTAAATACAAATTGTTTCGAATAAAATAGCCGTATAAAATAAAAAAACACAGTACCAGCAGGGTAAACGACAATGGAAATCCGGTTTGCATCCAGGTTCCAAAATACAGCGGCGCTTGTTTTGAATAATGCTCCGAATAAAGTTTATAAAAATACATGTTTGGCGGAGTTCCAACCGGCGTAGCCATTCCGCCAATGGTTGCTGAAAATGCCAGGCCCAATAACAAGGCCGGAGCCAGACCCGGTTTTTTTTCTGTTACATACGGCGTTAACACCTTTATTAATGCCAACACGGCCGATAACAGCATTACGGCCGTGGCTGTATTGCTAATCCAGTTGCTAATAAGGTAGGTGCTTAGCATTATTCCTGCCAACAAACTGGCAGGACGATGGCCTGTTTTTGAAATAATCCACAATGCAATGCGCAAATGAAATCCCCATTTTTCAATGGCAAAAGCCAGCATAAAGCCTCCTATAAATAAAAATATTATGCTGTCGGAATACTGATGTGCCACCTCGGACATGCCCGAAATTCCAAAAAGCGGCATAACCAGCAACGGAATCCAGGCAGTAACTGCAATGCTAAGGCACTCGCTAAACCACCACACACACATCCACACGGTCATTCCGGCAATAACCGAAGCCTGATAAGTGGCCGATACACGGTTGCATAAAAGGGCCGCCAACAATCCAAGCAATGGCCCCAGTGCTATGTACCAAGAGTTACGCGACATGTATTAAATAATTTAAAAATACTCAATTCTCCACGCATTAACCGCCCTAAAGCCCCCTGAATGGATATATTTGTACATGCGTTTGCTGGGCCTGCTTTTGGTTTTTAGTTTTCTGAGCCTTCAGGCCCAAAGCCATTTTACCCCCTTGCCTAAAACCCCCAAGGTGTCGGTTACTTTTAAAACCTGGTCCAGTGTGTTTATTCCGGGGTTGGGACAGGCTTTAAATCGTAAATACTGGAAAATACCTGTTATTTATGGCGGTTTTATTGGTCTTGGAAATTTATACCAGAACTATCAAAACCAGTATTTGCTCTATAAAACCCATTTACTGGCCGAGTACGATACCGATCCTGCAACCGTAAATACCTCAGGCCTTACCAAAGAAGCCCTGCAATACGATAAAAACAGAGCCCGCTATTTACGCGATTATTGCGCGGCCGGTATAGGGCTGCTGTACCTGCTCAACATCATCGATGCCCATGTAGATGCGCATTTATTTACCTACGATGTAAGCGACAATTTAAGTTTTTCTCCCCTGAGCTCGAACGGCGTTTGGGGAATTTCCGTACGTTTAAATCCATGAAACTTGCCTTGCTGGGATATGGTAAAATGGGACAGGGTATTGCCGCATTGGCAAGCGCTAAGGGCCATACCATTACGGCCCAAATAAATTCAAAAAACACGCTGCAACAGCAATTGGAACAGGCCCTACAGGCCGATGTATGGCTTGAGTTTAGCACTCCCGACACGGCCCTAAATCATATTCGTACGGCCATAAAACACCAAAAACCCATTGTGGTGGGCACCACCGGATGGTACGCCCATTTAAACGAGCTGCGCCAGGAGGTTGTTAAATTTAATGCCACCGTTTTTTATGCCCGTAATTTTTCTTTAGGCGTGCACTTGTTTTTTAAATTAAACCAAAGCCTGGCCAAGGCAATGCAAAACCATGCCCAGTACCAAGCCAAGGTGCAGGAATGGCATCATACCCAAAAACTAGATCGGCCCAGCGGTACGGCCATTCAGTTGTGCGAACAAATTTTGCAGGAACAGCCGAATTACACGACCTGGTCGCTTAACGCGCAATCTCCGCAAGAGCTGCCGGTAGAAGCCTTTCGCGAAGCCTCAATTCCCGGTACCCACCGGGTAACGTATAGCTCAGAGATAGACGAACTTACTATTTCGCACCGGGCCTTTAGCCGCGACGGATTTATTTCGGGAGCCCTAATGGCCGCCGAATTCTGCATGAAACATCACGGCCTCTTAACCATGGAAGACCTGTGGCCCCATGCCTGAGCAATGGATAAAACTTTTAGACGATCCAGAAATTTGGAAACCCTTTTTTCCACATGTGTTTTATATAAAATCTAAACACCTGATTGCTGTTAAAGGCAAACTGCAATGGCATGTGTTTGATGAGGCCTGTCCGCATAACGGCGCCAAACTCTCAAAAGGGTTTTTTAATGCCGACGAAACCCTGGTATGCCCGTTGCACCGTTACCGTTTTAATTTAATGGATGGACGCGCACTTTCGGGGGGATGCGCTTTGCATTTATATAAAACCCAACTGCGGCAAAACGCACTTTTTGTGAGTGTTTAAATACGTCCTTTAAAATAGCCTTTACCGGATTTTTAAATTAAACCCAAGCAACAGCCTCACACACCTAAAGGAAAAATGTTAAAATAAAAAATTTTAGGTTAAACTATATGA
>CAWUNH010000099.1:0-5584 GCA_963923435.1 uncultured bacterium | reverse complement strand
AAAAACGCCGCCTTCGCCCTTGTTGTCGGCACGTAAAATAAGCCATACGTATTTAAACGTGGTTTGTAATGTAAGGGTCCAAAAAATGGCCGAAATGGCGCCCCGAACCAAGTGGGCGTCAACGGGCGCCTCGCCAATAATGGCTTTCATAACATAGAGAGGAGAGGTGCCAATGTCACCGTAAATAATGCCCAACGTTACAATGAGACCGCCCAGAGTAAGTTTATGGTGTGAAGAATGTGTTGAGGCCATGATGAATGCTCAAAATTATATTAAATTAAAGCAGCCTATACGCAATTGAATTATATTTTTTTAAGCGGCGCCAACCTCCGAGGTGTGTTTTTTTATTATGTACCTTTAATACACCATGCGGGTATTCTTCTTTTTAACAATAAGCAGCTGGGTGTTTTTTTTGCAAAGCCAATCGCAAGCGCTGTTTTTTAATATTAACCGCGCCGCCACAGTAACCTATTCAAATATTACAACAGACTTTCAGCCTAAATTATGGATTCGAGAAATGCCTCGGCCCGGCGCTGAAAAAATGAACGGCAGCTATCCTGCCCGGGCTTTAAAAAATTTGAACGGCCCATTGGCAACGGTTTTAACCAAGCCCCTGCTTGGACAAAGTTTTTTTGCCAACCCCTGGGGGGTAAGCACTCCCAATGATAACGACATGGCCATTTCCGACTCAGGCATGGTTGTATCGGTTGTAAACACCAACATTTATATTAAAAATATTGCAACGCAATCGGTGTTTCCCAATAAATCTTTAGCTGCATTTACCGCTCCAATCAACGGTCGGCACGAAGAATTTGATCCTAAGGTAATTTACGATCCCCAAAGCCATCGTTTTGTATTGGTGTGTTTGGTGGGTTTTGTTGACTCCACCAGTAAAATTGTAGTGGGTTTTTCTCAAAGTGCCAATCCGGCCGGCGCATGGAATTTATACCTGCTTCCCGGAAACCCGTTAAATAACAATTTATGGACCGATTACCCCATGTTAAGCTTAAGTAAAAACGAACTGTTTATTACGGTTAATTTATTAAGCAACAATTCGTCTTGGCAAACCGGGTTTAAAGAAACTCTGATTTGGCAAATAAATAAATTTAAGGGTTACTCGGGGGCGGGTTTAACTTCTTTGTTGCACCATAACATTGCTTTAAACGGCCGGGCTATTCGAAATTTATGTCCGGTTCGCGGAGGCTCTCAATTAACCGGTCCGGATATGTTTTTTATATCCAATCGCAATTTAGACGCCCAAAACGATACGGTGTTTTTGGTTCATGTATCGGATACCCTTGGAGCCCCCGGACAATCGCTTACGGTTAAACCTTTGATTTGTTCGCCTCCGTATCAATTTCCGCCCGAAGGGCGCCAGGCCTTGGCCTCGCAGTCTTTAGCCACCAACGATTCCCGAAACCTTGGCGCCTTTATAGAAAACAACATTATACAATACGTACACAATTGCCGAAATCCTGCCAACAATCAGGTTAGCGTATATTATGGGCGCATTGCCAATCCATACGGGGCAAGTCCCAGCAGTACAGGAATTGTTATTCCAAACGACACCATGGATTTTGCCTATCCCAACATTTCGTACTTTGGAAAAGGCGCAGGAGATCAGAGCGCTTTGATTTCATTTGATCACAGCTCCAATAAGGTTTTTACAGGTTGTTCTGCCGTTGAATCGGACGGCCAGGGAAATCTCTCGCCCATTCTTCGCATTCAAAACGGAACCACCTATGTAAATGTATTAAGCAGCAATTTAGAACGTTGGGGCGATTATACCGGCTCCCAAAGACGCTATAATAAATCGGGTGAGGTTTGGATGAGCGGTTACTACGCCTACATGGCTCCCTACGGGCCCAGCACCTACAGGGCACACGGAGCTTGGTTGGCACAAATAATTAAAGACAGCACCGATTATTCCGGTCTGGCCTTAGCCGCTCCGCCGCAGGCTCCGCTCTTGTATCCCAATCCGGTAAAAGACCAGGTTTCTGTTCCAATTGAGTTAGAGGCTCCCGCTTATCTTAGGTTTGAATTGTACAACGGACTCGGACAACTGGTCGCGGTTTTGTGGAACGATTGGGTTGTACAAACCTCCAATACGTTTAGTTTTACCTTAAAAGATTTGCCCCGTGGGCAATACACGCTGCGCGTTATACGCAACAAAACCCTGTTTTTTACAAAATCTGTAATTAAAGACTGATGCGCACACTGTGTTTTGCGGGCCTTTGCTTGTTTTATGCAGCTGCACTTTTTGCAACTCACAACCGGGCCGGTGAAATTTACTATAAGCGCATTGCGCCTTTTAGTAAAACGGTAATGGGCAATACGGTTCCGGTTTACATTTACTCCATTACCTTGGTTAAGTATACCGATGACGGTCCAAATGTTGCCGACCGCTGTGTAGACACCTTGTATTTTGGAGACGGTAGCCGGGCTGTGGTGTATCGCGAAAACGGCTATACTTGCAGCAAATGCTCGTTTCAGTCTACCTGCGGTGAAATAATTTCTAATGCTCAGGGATATGTCGTTAAAAAAAATGTGTACTCGGCTGTACACGAATACTTAAACACCGGCACTTATTTTATTCGAAATTTTGACCGAAACCGAAACGAAGGTGTATTAAACGTGCCCAACTCGGTTCAACAACCCTTTTATGTAGAGGCCATGCTGGTTATAAATTTTTTTACCGGCGCCAACAGTTCTCCTGTTTTTGGGTATGCTCCCATTGACCGGGGCTGTGTGGGATATTGTTTTGAACACAATCCCGGGGCTTACGATCCCGATAAAAAAGACAGCTTGAGCTATGAACTGACTACCGTACGCGGATTAAACGGCCAAACCATTCCCGGGTATACGTTTCCCTTTGCAGGAGGGCCCGGCACTTTTTCCATTGATCCGCTAAACGGAAAACTTTCTTGGTGCTTTCCCGCTTATCAAGGAGAATACAATGTGGCTTTTAAAGTACTGGAATGGCGTAAAAACACAGGGGGTGTTTATGAATTGGTAGGGTATGTTATGCGGGACATGCAAATTATTATCAATGTTTGTCCTAAAAATTATCCCCCTTCCATTCAGGCCATTGCAGACACCTGTGTTGAAGCCGGAACCTTAATTCAAAGAACCTTTACGGTACGCGATCCTAATACCGGATGGATTGTAACCCTGGAGGGTCAGGCCGGAGCCTTTGAAGCAAATCCGCCCAAAGCTTTGTTGGGAAATACCGTGGCAACCATGGACTCCGCCCAAAACCATACCATGAAACCGTTGTTTGAGTGGCAAACCCAATGCCAACATATACAAAATCAATATTACCGATCGGTTTTAAAAGCAAGCGATAACGGCCCAACAATAAAGCTGGTGAGTTTTCAAAACTTTAATGTTCGGGTTTTGCCCCCGGCTTTAAAGCAGATAGAGGTGTTACCGCAAGGAAGCGCCATGAAAATCCGTTGGTTGCCCGCAACCTGCAACCCCAGCGCCAATCCGCTGACCGGATACGAAGTGTTCCGCTTGGATTATTGTTTAACCGCCGATATCCCCAAGTGTGCGGCCTCACCACCCGATAATTCGTGGAAGCGAATTGGATTTGTATCGTCCAGCCAATACTCCTTAACCGATGCCAACTCTGGCGCCGGATTAATCGCAGGCCAATACTACAGCTATATTGTTTATGCCGTTTATTCCGACGGCGTGCGTTCCATTGCTTCCAAGCCGGTTTGCGGCATGCTAAAACGCGATGTGCCCGTGCTTACCCACGCCGATGTTGTTAGCACCTCCTCTGTATCGGGTCAGGTATTTGTAAAATGGCGGATTCCCAAATGCGATTCGTTAAATCTGGACACCAACCGCTACGGGCCGCCCTACCGTATTAGCATTTTAGCCTCCACTTCGGGCTCTGTATTTACAACGGTGCATCAAACTCCGTTTCGAAACTCTGCTTTAGCTCTGGACACCCAGTGGGTTCATACACCGGTTAATACAACTCAGCCTATTGTATATCGGTTATTGCTTTTATCTGGTGCCGACACCCTGGGTCAGTCGCCCCAGGGCAGTACCTTGTTTTTAAAAACGCAGGCTTCCGACCGATGTGTTCGGCTGCAATGGCAAAGTGAAACCCCATGGAAAAATACCTTATATGAAATTTATCGAAAAGCGCCGGGCGAAACCGTATTTAGCCGCTTGGGGTCCAGTTCAACAACGGTTTGGAAAGACACGGGAGCCGTAGTAAACCGAAATACCTACTGCTACTATGTAAAAAGCTGGGGATATTATTCGGACTCTACATTACCGCACCCCTTATGGAACCGGTCGCAAATTGAATGTGTGGTTCCTCAGGACGCCACATTACCCTGCGCTCCACAGCTCACACTCTATGCAGATTGTCCTAAGGGCACGGTTCAGTTGCAATGGAATAATGTTCGGCAGGTATGCAGCGACGATGTAGTTGCCTATCTGTTATATTATAAATCTACCGTTGATGAGGCTTTTACATTGCTTGCCCGTTTTCCGCAGGATACAGTATTAAATTATAATAAATCGGATTCTGCATCTATACGAGGATGCTACGCGGTGTTATCCCTTGACTCTGCCAACAACGAAAGCCCCTTAAGCGGTATGGCATGCGTGGATAATTGTCCGGTGTACGAACTTCCAAATGTGTTTAGTCCCAACGGCGATGCCGCCAACGATTGCTTTATGGCGCTGATTCCGTTTCGGCATGTAGCCCGAATAGAATTAAATGTGTTTGACCGTTGGGGAAACCGCGTGTACAACAGCAACGATCCCTACTTTAAATGGGATGGTGAGTACCAAAAACAACCCTGTGCAGAAGGGGTGTATTTTTATCATTGCACCGTTTATGAAAATCGAATAAACGGTACAGCCAAACGTTATTTAAAAGGCGCTTTGACCCTTATTCGCTAATGAAACTTCACCGCGTTTTGGTTGAAGCCATCCCCGTGCTGGTTAAAAAAATCCACCAAGAAGCCTTGCCCGCCGATGTGGTATTAAGTTTGCATTTTAAAAAAAACCCTCAATGGGGACGCAGGGATAGAAATTTTGTAGCAGAAGCTGTTTTTGATTTAATTCGTTATTACCGGTATTATGCTACCCTTACGGACAGCAAAGAAAACTACTGGCTCCATACATCTGCATGGATTTATTTAAAACATAAAGAAATTATTACATTTAATTCTTTTCCTGTTGTTTCAGGGCCTGAAACCGAGCATCGGGTAAAACAACTTGCTTTAGACCCTGCCATTGTTTGGTCTTACCCAGAATGGATGTGGACCCGTGGTATGAAAGAATTGGGCGAAACGCATTGGATGCGCGAAGCCGAACAATTAAACCGACCGGCCCGTGTTTTTTTACGTGTTAACACCTTAAAAGCAACGCCCGAAAAATTACAACATTCGTTGTTTCAGGAGGGTGTTGAAATTGAACCCTTTGCTGACTTGCAAAACGCGTTTGAGTTAAAAAAACGCAGCCCAATATTTAAAACCAAAACCTTTGAAAAGGGCTGGTTTGAAATTCAAGATGTCGGATCCCAATTAATTGTTCCGTTTTGCGGAGTAAAGCC
>CAWUNH010000098.1:0-5607 GCA_963923435.1 uncultured bacterium | reverse complement strand
AACGATCACCGACTTGGAGCCAATGAAGCGCCTCCGGCCATTATGAGTGTGTTTGTGGGTCAACAACTGGATGCAATTTTAAACGAACTTGAAAAAAGTGTTGGTTCTAAAAAACTAAGCCCCGAAGAAAAAACAGCTCTGAAACTCAGCATCGGAAAAATACCCGATATATTGCTGGACAACACGGACCGTAACCGAACCTCACCGTTTGCCTTTACCGGTAATAAATTTGAATTTCGTGCCGTAGGATCTTCGGCCAATTGTTCCGGCCCTATGATGGTTTTAAATACCATTGTAGCCGACCAGTTGCATCAATTTAAATTGGAAGTAGACAACCTTATGCAGGGAAAAAAATTAGACAAGGACGATGCTATGTTTCAAACCCTGCGAAAATACATTCAACAATCAAAAAACATTCGCTTTGAGGGCAATGGCTACAGCGATGAATGGAAAAAAGAAGCTCAAAAAAGAGGCTTACACAACGTACCTACAACCCCCGGTGCACTTGATTTTTTTGTAAGTAAAAAATCACTTGCCTTGTTTGAAAAACTGCATATATTAACCCACCGCGAACAAGAAGCCCGGTACGATATTTTTTTAGAAACGTACACTAAAAAAATACAAATCGAGTCGCGTATTATTGCCGATATGGTTAACAATCAAATTATTCCTGCTGCAATTGCCTATCAAAAAAACTTGGTAGATAACCTGTTTCACATGAAATCCATCATGAGTCCGGCGGCATTTAAAAAAGCTTCTGAAATTCAAATGGCCGTAATTGAAGAAATTAGTGAACGAACCACCATTGTGCGCAAATCGGCCGAACAAATGCGTCAGGAACGTAAAAAAGCCAATGCCTTGTCAGGTAACCGAAAACAAGCCGAAGCTTACTGTCAACGTGTTAAACCGTTTTTTGATACAATTCGGTACCAGGTAGATAAACTCGAATACATTGTAGACGATCAAATTTGGCCACTGCCAAAGTACCGTGAAATGCTTTATTTGCGTTAATGCCCAAGCCATCTGCTTTAACCAAACTTAACCAAGAGGATTTTACCCTACTCCAAACCCTCTGTGAATTATACGGACCCAGTGGAGATGAAGGTTTAGTGCGTGATTTTATAGTTGAATATGTAAAATCTCATCAACACACCTGGATTTGTAAACCCAAATTGTTATACGGAAATGGATTTCAAAACAATGTTATGCTTGTTTTTGGAAAACCCCGTACGGCTGTTTTTGCCCATATGGACAGTATTGGTTATACCCATCGGTACAACCGGGAATTGGTAAAAATTGGAAGTCCTCAGGCAGAAACCGGAACCAAATTGTGGGGCTTGCAAAACGGAAAACGGGTTTCGGGTTTGCTTTATACAAATCCCCGTTCAAATACCTTGCAATTGGAAACCTCCGATTCTTTGCTCCCCGGAACTGCTTTTGTTTACGATGCTACGTTTAAACTGCTTAAGCATGAAATTAATTCCTGTTATCTGGATAATCGCCTGGGAGTTTTTATAGCCTTACAGTTGGCCCAGACCCTCAGGGATGGCATTTTAGTGTTTAGTACCTGGGAGGAACACGGGGGAGGAAGCGTTTCGTATTTACAACGCTACATTGCCGAAACCTATCGCATTTCGCAAGCACTTATTGCAGATGTTAGCTGGATTTCGGAAGGGGTTCGTCCCGGAAAAGGAGCGGTAATTAGCATGAGAGACCGCTGGATTCCCCGTCAGGATTACGTTCGCAAACTCATTAAAATTGCAGACCAATCTGGAATTCCGTACCAGTTGGAAGTAGAAGATGCCGGAGGCAGCGACGCATCGGAATTGCAAATGGCAGAAAATCCATGGGATTGGTGTTTTGTTGGGGCTCCCGAATCGGGGGTTCACACGCCAAATGAACGGGTACACCTTAACGACGTGCAATCCATGCGCGATTTATACCGGCTATTTTTAGAAAAACTTTAATTTTTCATGTGTAATTTTAACGCTTGATGACGCAATTAAAAATAGCCGGAATAATTCCTGTTCGGTATGCCTCTACCCGTTTTCCGGGTAAAGCACTGGTTGATATTGGTGGAAAATCCATGTTGCAGCGGGTTATTGAAAAAAGCGCTCAAGTTAAAGGGCTTTATAAACTTGTGGTAGCCACAGACGATTCCCGAATTTACGAACATGTGTCCCATTTGGGGTATCCGGTGGTGTATACAAGTGTTCATCATGCTTCGGGAACAGACCGCTGTAAGGAGGCCATGGAACTTGCCTGTCCCGAAGCCGATTACATAATAAACATTCAGGGGGATGAACCCTTTTTAAATCCACAACAAATAGAATCGCTGGCCATGGCCTGCGATGGCGATAAAAGCATCCTCACGCAAATTAAAACCTGTGCCTCGGCAGACGAAATTTTAAATCCCGGAGAAGTAAAGGTGGTTTTAAACGCAGCCTCTGAGGCGCTTTATTTCAGCCGTTCTGTAATCCCTTCGGGCAAGCAGGGAACACTAAACGATTGGTTAAAACAAACCACCTATTACCGTCATGTTGGATTGTATGCTTACCGATGCGACGTACTAAAAACAATTGCAGGATTGCCCGTTTCAGCTTTAGAACAGCTTGAATCTTTGGAACAATTGCGATGGCTGGAAGCCGGGCATAAAATTTACTGTGTCGTAACGCCTTTTGAAAGTCATTGCATAGATACCCCAGAAGATTTGGACCGGCTTATTAAAGCCGGTTTTTTACAACGCCATGGAGGCCTTTGATTACCCCTTACCCGATTCGGCAATTGCCATTTATCCCAAAGAGCAACGTCATAAAACCCGGTTTTTAGTATTTAATAAAGGGCGTATTACGGAACATGGCATGCCCGAACTGGAAACGGTAATTCCACAACACACATGTTTTATTGCCAACAATTCAAAAGTAATTCCGGCCCGAATCAAGGGCTTTGTTATTAATCATAAACGGTTGGAACTTTTTGTTTTACATACGGTTTCAAAATCAACTCATGCACAAACGGCATTGTGTCAATGCCTGGTGGGTGGATTAAAACACTGGCCCCAACACCAAAAGCTGGAACGTACCCTTAATTCCATTCGGTTGTGCGCGAATTTTATTTCGCCTCACCCTAAAGAAGGTGCAATGATAGAATTTAAATGGCAGGCAGCGCAAGAACTGTCCTGGGAATTGGTGCTCGAAACCTTTGGTGAAATTCCCATACCTCCATATTTAAAGCGTGATTCGGAAGCAATAGATGCCAGCAGGTATCAAACGGTTTATGCACAACACCGCGGATCGGTTGCTGCGCCAACCGCAGGCCTGCACTTTAGCCAACATCACATAACTGCATTAATTCAAAAAAAACACCGCTTTGAATGGCTTACCTTACATGTTGGTCCCGGCACTTTTAAACCCGTTAAAACACCTCACTGGAATGCGCATATAATGCACGAGGAACCCTTTCAGGTTTCTAAAACCTGTATTGAAACCCTGTTGGCTACGCCTCGAAATCAAATTTGTGCCATTGGCACAACCTCCCTTCGAACCCTGGAGAGTTTATTTTGGATGGCAGTTCAAATAAATACATACGGAATTCGGCCCGACGAACCAATTGTTATTCCGCAAGATTTGTGCCAAACATTGGCCGATAAAGTACCCCAAGCCTTTAATGCCTGGCAGGTTATTTTAAATTGGATGCAGTTGCATCAACTGGATTGTATTTATGCCCATACGGCCCTTATGATTCATCCGCAATATAAAATTCAAACCGCGGGTTTGCTTTGGACCAATTTTCACCAGCCCCGCAGTACCCTGCTCATGCTGGTAGAAGCCTGTATCGGTCCGGAATGGAAAACGCTTTATAATACGGCATTAAAAATTGGATTTAAGTTTTTAAGCTATGGCGATGCCTGTTTGCTTTATATTAATGAGCGGTAAAGTGTATATTTGTTAATATGAAACATTATATCCTATTTACTTTATTAGTTTGCTTTGCCTGCTCATTAAATGCCCAGTTTACCCAAGCAAACCACGCTCCTGCCAACGGCGAAACCTATCAAATGTACCAATGCGATTCTACCGGAATTACAGCCGGAGCCTCGGGTTTAAATGCCAACTGGAACTACGGCACCTTAAACAAACATATGGGGCTTTTACAAAGCTATACGGTTTCTAATGTAAGTTCTGCGCAGTATCCTCTGGCCAATGTAGCCACTGCTGCCTCTGCCTCAAATATTTCGTACTACCGCAGCCGTCCGGACACCTTGTATTATTTTGGAGGAAACATTTCCGTTGGTGCCATTGCAGCCAATTTAACCTATAGCAGCCCTGCGCTTTTTGCCAAATACCCTATGGGATATGGCTCACAAGTTAACGCTATAACAGGGGGCAGCATTGTGGCCTCACAACCCTTTCCTGCAAACGGAATTTTTACCGGATCGTCCAATATCTCTGTGGATGGTACCGGTACATTAACCTTGCCCGGAAATAAAGTGTTTACCTCTGTTAGCCGAATTGTTACCAGTCAAACCATAAATTTTAATTTATTGGTACCCGGATACGTTATTCAAAATACTTACGATTTTTTTGCTGCCGGAATCAAAGCTCCGCTTTTATCGATAGCTGCCTCTACCCTTAATACCCAGTTAGGAGGTACCAGTACCCAAACTCTGGTGTTTTTAAACAGTGCGTCATTAATTACTTCGTTGCCTTTAGATAATAACGTTTTAACCACCGTGTATCCCAATCCTGCACATCAATTGCTTAATATACACAGCGATTTACCTTCTGCCGTTCAAATTTTTGACCTTCAGGGCCGCTGTGTTTTTCAGAATTTTATCAGCGAGGGATCTAACTCCATTTCTGTAAAACCACTAAAACCTGGCATGTATACCTTAGTTTTAAATTTACAAAACGGTACTCAAAAACAACATAAAATTATTATTGCCCCTTAATATGACCATCGAAGAACGCGTAAATACCGAAATAAAAACAGCCATGCTGGCCCGACAAAGCGCCCGTTTGGAAGCGCTTCGAGCTGTAAAAGCCGTTGTTTTGTATTTAAAAACATCACCCGAAGGCTATACGGAAACCAGTGCTCAATCTGCATTGCAAAAAGAAGTAAAAAAACGCAACGAGTCTGCCAGCATTTATGTTCAGCAAAACCGGCAAGATTTAGCAGATGTAGAATTAGCGCAGGCTTTGGTAATCTCTGAATTTTTACCAAAGCCACTTTCGGATGAGGAATTAAAAACAGAACTGGAGCGAATTTTAAATGAAACTGGAATTAAACAGGCCTCTGAATTAGGCAAGGCCATGGGAATTGCAAGTAAACAATTGTCTGGCAAGGCAGATAACCGTAAAATTTCAGAATTGCTTAAAAGTATGCTTAATTCTTAAATTTAATTACAATACACTGGTCGATTTGTTTTGTATTTAATTTTAGTATCGCTCCATCTGCTTGAGGATAAAATTTACGCGCACGTTTTAACAGATTGGATTTAATGGTTTCGTACTGTGTGCCACTTACAAAACCTAAATCAACAGTGCCCAGCGTATCGTGATTTGCCAATGGTTTGCAGCTGTCTCTTATACACATCTCCGAGCCCAC
>CAWUNH010000097.1:0-5633 GCA_963923435.1 uncultured bacterium | reverse complement strand
ACAGTTTACTACCCTTTCATACCGTTTTGGAAAATATCCGGGAACAGCTGCCTGCACTGAACGAAGCGTATAAAGCCAAACGAACAAATGCCTTGCTGCGTTTACTGGAGCTGGTAAATCTTCAGCATGAAACGGTTCAGGTGCTTTCTTCAGGACAAAAACAACGGGTCGCGCTTGCTCGTGCATTGGCGCAAGAACCCGAATTATTAATTTTAGACGAACCCTTTTCGCATTTAGACACACTGTTGCAAGAAAAATTAAGTCACTTTATTTTTTCACGGGCAAAAAAATTACAACAAACCATTGTGTTTGTGGCCCATCAACCCGAATTTGCCCTCCGATACGCAACGGAGGCATTGGTGTTGGATGAAGGACAATTGGTTGAATGGGGGCCCATAAAACGTATATACGAAAACCCAAAAATAAAACGCCTGGCCGGAATATGGGGTCCCTACTCGATTTTACCGTCTACTTCAATAAAACATTTTAAAACTTCAAAAAAACACCTGTTCATTCGTCCGCATCAAATTATACCCTGTGTTCATGCAAATAAGGCACAACTGAAAATTAAAGTTCTTGAAAGTCGGTTTAATGGCAAATGTTTTGAAAATTCGGGCTTGCTTGTTTCGGAGCATCCCGTTTTTTTCTATAGCGCGCAGCGCATTCCTCTGCATGCCATTTTAAATTATTGCCTCAACGTTTCGGACGGTGATGAGGTTTTCCAGAGCGGTTTTTAAATTTATTTCCGGGTCTGCCGGAACTTTTGGAGGGTTGAGCATCGGGTTGATACTCGGGCACTTTGCCAAATTCAGAAGGCAATGGATATTTTTCAACTTCCATTCCCATAAACTGTTCAATTTTTGAAAATGTTTTTTGTTCATAGGGTGCAATGCAGGTTAAAGCAGTTCCCTGTCTGGCTGCTCGGGCTGTACGACCGATACGGTGTATATAGTCTTCGGGATCCGAGGGTACAGAATAATTGACAACTAAGGCAATGTCTTCAACATCGATGCCCCTTGAAATGATATCGGTTCCTATTAAAATATGCAGTTGTTTTGCTTTAAAAGCCCGCATGACAGATTCACGTTCCGACTGTTCTAAATCGGAATGAAAGGCTTTAACGGGATACTTTAAAGCGGTTAATTCGCGTTCCAAGCGTTTAACCGATTCTTTGGTACTGCAAAAAATTAAAACGCTTTCGTTTTTAAAATCGGCTAAAAAGTGTTTTAGAACATCCATTTTTTGATTTTCAAAAACACTGCAGGCTAATTGTTTAACCCCCGCTGCAGGTTTACTAACGGCAATGTTAATTAAAACGGGGTTTTTAGAAATGTGACCTATCAGTTGTCGGATTTTTAACGGCATGGTGGCCGAAAATAAAACAGTTTGTCGGGTGGGCGGAAGCTTGGATGCAATAACCTTTATATCGTCAATAAAACCCATATCCAGCATGCGATCTGCCTCATCCAAGACCAGATGCTTTAAATGCGTAAAATCTATGGTCCCCGATTGCATTAATGCCATCAAACGACCGGGAGTGGCGCATATGATATCGGCTCCCTGTTCCAGAGCATGACGTTGCTGGGACCAAGCGATTCCGTCGTTGCCACCGTATATGGCAATTGAGCTGATACCAGAAAAATATCCCAAACCGTCAATTTGCTGGTCTATTTGAAGTACCAACTCACGGGTTGGTGCTATAATAAGAGCATTTAAATGCCGCGTGGGCGATTTAATAATCTGCTGAATAATGGGTAATAAAAATGCAGCCGTTTTTCCGGTGCCTGTTTGGGCGCAAGCCACCACATCGGATCCGGATAATATAACTGGAATTGATTGTGACTGAATGGGTGTTGGAGTCCGATAACCCATGCTTTCGAGTCCCTGAACCAAATCCGGTTCAAAATTAAAATCGGTAAACACTAAATTATTTTGCAATTCCGGTAGCACGTACTTCTCGTATTACTGTAACTTTTACCTGACCGGGATAGGTCATGTCCGTTTGAATTTTTTGGGCTATTTCAAACGCCATTTGTTCGGCACGGGCATCGCTTACTTTTTCACTGGATACAATAACCCGAACTTCTCGACCGGCCTGAATGGCATAGGATTTTTCAACACCTACAAACCCAGAGGCTAGAGCTTCCAAGTCTTTGAGTCGTTTCATGTACTGCTCTGTCATTTCTCGGCGGGCTCCAGGTCTAGCTCCGCTAATGGCATCGCAGACCTGTATGATAGGTGCATACAAGCTGGTCATTTCAACTTCGTCGTGATGCGCTCCAATGGCGTTAACGACCTCGGCCTTTTCTTTATATTTTTCAGCCCATTTCATTCCCAATAAGGCATGAGGCAGTTCGGGTTCATCGTCCGGAACCTTCCCAATATCGTGCAACAAACCGGCTCTTTTAGCCAGTTTGGGATTTAATCCCATTTCACTGGCCATTATAGCGCACAAATTAGCTACTTCGCGGCTGTGTTGTAAAAGATTTTGTCCGTAAGAAGAACGGTATTTCATTCGGCCCACAATGCGAATTAATTCCGGATGCAATCCGTGAATTCCTAAGTCAATGCAAGTTCGTTTTCCGGTTTCAATAATTTCTTCTTCCAACATGCGTTTGGTTTTTTCGACCACCTCTTCTATTCGGGCCGGATGAATACGGCCGTCGGTTACCAACTGATGAAGGGCCAGACGGCACAATTCACGGCGAACGGGATCAAAACAACTAAGCGTTATAGCATCCGGTGTATCATCTACGATAATTTCAACCCCGGTAGCTGCCTCCAAAGCACGTATGTTTCGGCCCTCACGTCCGATAATACGCCCTTTGGTTTCGTCGCCTTCGATATGAAAAACGGAGATGGAATTTTCTACAGCAGTTTCGGTAGCAACCCGTTGAATGGTTTGCAAAACAATTTTACGCGCTTCTTTATTGGCTGTTAATTTGGCCTCGTCCTGAATTTCTTTAATAAAACTCATGGCCTGTGTTTTAGCCTCGGCTTTAATGGACTCCAATAGCTGGAGTTTGGCCTCTTCTGCTTTTAATCCGCTTATTTTTTCCAAGAGCTCTACCTGGTGACGGTGAGCTTTTTCTAGTTCTTCAGATTTGTGTTTATGGATGTCCGACTGATGCGCCAACTGCTGTTTCTGCTGTTCCAACTCACGGTCTTTGCGATTTAACTCTTCGCTTTTACGCTGCAATTCGTTTTCTTTGTTTTTAATGCGGGATTCGGCCTGCTGAAGTCCGGACTGGCGCTCATTAACCTGTTTGTCATGATCTGCCTTGAGTTGAAGAAACTTTTCTTTGGCTTGTAAAATTTTATCGTTTTTAATGGATTCGGCTTTAACTTCAGCTTGTTTTAACAGATTCTGGCTTTTAGTTCGGGCAGAACGGTTCCATTTACTGCTTCCAATTAGGTAGCCCAATAAACTTCCAACAATTAAGACCCCTCCCGAAACGATTGAAATCATTAAAATTGTGTTCATATACGTCGTTTTGACGTACGTGCTATTGACCGGAGGTGTCGATGCGCTGTATGGCTTGCTGATGCAAATTTAACATCAAGGCCACATCTGTAAAAAGTTCCTTTAAATGGGATAGTTCTTGTTCGCTAAGCCTTGCTTTTTTATAAAGCTGAGATACTAATTGTAAGAGAACCATCGATAACACTTCTTTTTTGTCGCAAACGGAAAAATTCTTTTCAAAATCACTGATCCGTTCATTTATAAGTTCAACGGCTTCCCTGATATTATCCTCATCCTCATCCGCCACTTTTAAGGAGAATAAAGCTCCGGCTATTTCAACCTTTATACTCTTCTCGCTCATATTCAGGATTGCCTATGCGCCTAATAATGCTATACACTTATCAATTTCACGTACTAATTCATTTATTTGTTCTTTCATAGGGGATTTTTCCTTAATCCCGTTAGATTCTGCTAAAATAACATTTTTTCGGTGAGCCTGTAGTGCGTCAACGTTAATGTTCTGGCTATCAACATTTTGACTTAATCCGGATAAAATCTCATTCATTCGAATCAATTGATTGGCCAACTGGTCTTTTTCATTTAAAAGTTTTACGTTTTCGAGGTGCAACTGGTTATTGGAGGCCTCAAGATTGCGTAAATCGGACTCCCATTTTGTTTGCGTGTTGTCGGTTTCATTCAATCGCTCTTGAGTATTGCGTTTTGTAATTGAGAGCTCTTCTCGTAATGCTGCCATTTCGGCATGCAGGGCTATAAATTCAAAATTCTTTTCAGAAATAAGCTCCTGTATGTCTTGCGCCTTGCCTCTTGAAAGAGCGCGTTCTTCATTCAATTCCAAATTTAATAAATGGGTTTGCTCTTTAAGTTGAGCGCATTCTATTTGAATACGATCCAGTTCCGAATTCAAGTTAGCATTATCCATCATTAATTCGTCGTTAGCCGATTTTTGAAGACTAACTTCTGACTGCCAGGCATGTTGTGCGTCTTGAAGGGATTGATTGAACTCAATTTGATTGTTTTGAAAGCCTTGGACCTGTTGTTCCAGTTCGGTACTACGCGAGATGTATGCACGGTTCATCGCATCTAATAAAAAGTGAGCAGCCGCTTCAAACGAATTTTCGGGACATTGCAAATCCGAAAGATTCCAGCCCGAAAGCATCTGATTCATTTTTAAAAGCAAGGACTGATTTACCTGTTCGTTTTGATGGAAAACCTGGCTCCATTTATCGTTTTGAGCATTGGCCTGAATTACGGTTTGAGCCAACTGATCTTCGTATTGACGAACCAATGCATTACGTTCCTGTTCAAAATTATTTGTTAAATCAGATTTAAGATTGAGCAAGGCTTGTTCGTGCTGTTCTATTAAAGAACTCCATTTAATTGCAGCATCTTCCGACTGAATGCGTATCTGTTCGTTATAGAATTGATCGGCCTCCTGTTTTTGATTTTCCAACTGATTTTTCAGCTCTTGTAATTGACGGTTAAGCTCAAATTCACGGTTTTCAAAATTTTGAACAAATTCTGATTTGACCGCATCCAATTCTATTTTAGCCTGAGTGCTCAGCTGATTGAATCTTAACTGCCAAGAATCTTCTAGATTACTGCGGTCCTGCTCCGATCGGGCTTTAAATTCCTGTAATTCGATTGCTAGAATGTTACGTTCGTTTTCAAATTGCTGCTGTATAACAGAAAGCTTGCTTTGCATTGCGTCCAATTCGGATTGTTTTGACTCCAATTGTGCATTTATACCCTCCCGCAACTCATTAAAAGCAGTAATCTCAGATTTATAGGAGGTATTATCCCGTTCCATCACCACGAGTTTGGTATTTAAAATATCAATGGTGACCTGTAATCGTTTACAGTCCTCATCACGACTAATGAGCTGATTACGGTAGTCGCTCAAAGAGCGTTTTAACTCGCTGTATTCTTTACGTAACTGGATATCTGAATCCAGCATGTCTTGTAATTCGGATTTTAATTGATATGACTCCATGTAATTATTAAGATGTGTTAAAATTATGATTGCATTTTAAACTTAATAGCGAATTAAAAATAAATCCATGAACAGGCAGTTGTTAATTATCCCAGTTGATGGAAATTGGATTTTTAGATTAAAACAAAACATGATGATGCGTAGGTAACGTACCCAGAA
>CAWUNH010000096.1:0-5634 GCA_963923435.1 uncultured bacterium | reverse complement strand
ACCCATATCCATTCCGCCGCCGCCGCCGCCAGCAACAATCAATACTGTGGCGTTTAAATTACTCGGAACACTAAAGGTTCCATTGGAGGTAAATGTATGAATTGCGAAACCATTTGAATATGAAACAACTCCCCCTGTGGGTGGATTATTGAGTAAATTGCTTCCGGTCCATGTATATGTTTGAGCGCCTGAACCACTTAAAGTAAATGTTTGACCCGTACAAATTGAACCTGAATTTGCTGTGATAGTTGGTAAAGAGTTTACAATGATACTAATTGACCCACTGGCCATCGAGCATTGTGGCATTGCAGAAACAGTTACATTATAAACAGTAGTAACCGTTGGGGTTACGGAAATAGTAGGGGTATTTGAACCTGTACTCCATGTGTATGTAACACCAGTATTTATTATTCCACTACCTTGATAAGCAGTAGGAGTTGTAACTGGCATACTACCCATAAAATTAAAACGGATTCTGCCAACTGAACCATTTGCACCACTACCACCACAACCATTGCTAGTACCCCCAATGCCGTTATTGGCACTAATACCTGTACCAGAACCATTAAAATTTAAAATGCCAAAAAATATAGAACCGCCTGCACCACCACCACCACCTGCCATTCCACAACCGCTTCCACCTCCGGTATTTGAACCGTTATTCCCATTTATTCCATTGGATGAAATGCTACCAGTTGCACTAACACTCAAGGTATTAGCAGTAATGTATATAATTCCTCCCCCATTTCCACCTGCACCTGGAGTTGCGCCATCCTCGTCAGCACCACCTTCGCCACCTGCACCGCCCATAATTAGTACAGTCAAACTCGAATTTCCAACAGCATTACCACCGGTACCTCCCAAATGCCCCCCCCAACTCTGACCAGTACTTGCAGAAACTCCATAGGCTCCGCCCCCTCCACCGCCAGAATCTCCTGTACCTGTTCCGCCACCGCCTCCATTTCCGTTTGCATTGTTCCAGTTACCATTATTTCCGTTTGAACCATTACAGGATCCACTTCCAATTCCTGTACCAAAAACCCCTTCTCCTTGACCACCATTAGCCATTCTGCAAATAGGACTTCGTTGAGAAACCGCTCTATAACCTTTACCATTAGCCGTTATTAAACCCCCTGAATTTACATTTACGTTACCGTTGGCACGAAAACATAAAACACCACCCACGGTACCATTCCAAGAAGAACAGGTTAAAGTGCCTCCATTATTGACAGTAACATTTGCATATTGTGGAACTTTAATTACTTGATGTTTTTCACTTGCATTAGACACGTAAGAATTGGTCAAATTACCACTTAAAAAAAGTGTATTTGATGAAATGGAAGTAATATTAAAAAATTCATATTTACCAATATTAGTAGAGGGCGTAGCAGCTACTTGCATGGTAATAATAATAATCTCATCTCCAACACTAAAACCCAAAGCACTTGCAATGCAAATGGAATTGCTTCCAGAAACACCTATAGATCCGTTTACTGCTGAGAGTGTGCCATCTGTATTTACAGAGGTATTATTATTAACTGTTAAATTACCCTGAGCACCATTACCAAAATTAGAACCTCCTGCAAAAGCTGAAATAGTAGAAGTAGAACCATTACAAAAAAAACCAGAGTTTGTAGAGTTAATTACAACATTACAAGGGGGGGTTTGAGCCATTAAATGAATTGAGCATAAAATAGCTATTGAAAGTAAAAATTTAATCATAGCCTGCAAATGTAATGTAATATTTATTGTTAACCAAACCCAAAACAGCCAAATAAATTGCAGTTCGCCGATTTAATTGTTATTTAATCTTGCCTTAAAATTTTATTGTTTTTAAACCCTCAGAGCAGTTGTTTACGCCCATTTCTTTTTTTGAATTTTTAATTGCTGGTATGGATTAAATCCCGACTTTGCATTAAAATTTAGGTTTGCCGCATCCGTATGGTACCGTTTCCAAAAATACTGCAGCATTTCGGTTTTTAACAATTGTATATAATGCGTTTTAGTTTGCTCCGAACGGATTTGTTGCATTCCGTCAGTTGCCGAAACCTGATTAAAAAACCGGTTAATGCAGTTAACCAAAGCCTCAATTCCGGAGGCATTAATGCTGGAGGCGGTTAAGGCCTGCGGAGTCCAGCCGTATGGTTTTTGGGGAAACCAATGCAAACTCTGTTCGTAAAGCTTTGCAGCGGCCTCGGCTGTTTGAACCTGTGAGCCGTCCGCTTTATTAACTACTAAAATGTCAACCCATTCCATAATGCCTTTTTTCATGCCCTGTATTTCGTCCCCGGCACCGGCCAGCATTAATAAAATAAATACATCGCAAATTTGCCGAACGTCTACCTCACTCTGCCCTACCCCAACGGTTTCTATTAATATAACCTCGTAGCCTGCAGCCTCACACAACAACATCGATTCATAGGTGTGCCGACCCAATCCGCCCAACATGCCGGAGCTTGGACTTGGACGAATAAATGCGTTAGACTCCGCTGAAAGGGTTTGCATGCGGGTTTTATCTCCTAAAATGGAGCCTTTCGACTGGTTGCTGGAAGGATCTATCGCCAGTACTGCCACCCGTTTACCGTTTCGAATGTAATGCATGCCCAATTGCTCAATGCAGGTACTTTTTCCCACCCCCGGAACCCCGGTTACTCCAATGCGCATAGATTTTCCGGTAAAGGGCAAAAGCGCCTCCAGCAGGTCTTCTGCCATTTGGCGGTGTTTGCTTTGAGAAGATTCGGCAAATGTAATGGCACGGGCCAGGTAGCCGCGATCGCCGGATTGTATTTTTTGGGTAAATGCTTTTAATTCCGAATCGTGCATGGTATTAACTGTAAATATACTTTATGAAAGCATACCTTTAGTACATGGTTTTTCCTGAGGGATTTAAGTACCAAAGCAAAATGCCCGGCTTGCGAACCTTAAAAGGCGCACGTCAAATATTTTGCAGTGTACGAAACACCTGGTTGCAATTTTCTGCAGAAGAATTTGTTCGGCAGGCCTATATAAATTATTTAATGGATGTTACCTGTGTGCCACTGGGTCTCATTCAGGTTGAACACGCATTTATGCTACATCAAACGGTATGCAGGTTTGACGTAGTGGTGTATAACCCAGACAAAAAGCCTTGGCTTTTAGTTGAATTAAAATCTCCTAAAATTAAATTAAATCAGGAGGTGTTGAATCAGGCCCAGCGTTACAACTTGGTTATTAATGCCCCTTGGCTGGTGGTTTCTAACGGACTGCAGGAAGTTATCTTTTACAAGAATATCGTAGCAAAGCAATTGGAGCCGTTTAAATGGAATTAATTGTTTAACATGACCGGCATTACCAGCATAAGAACATCTTCGGAGGGATTTATTTTAGCTGCGGGTGATATTATTCCGGCCCGGTTAGGAGCTGACATTTCCAATTGAATTTCATCCGACTCTAAATTGTTAAGCATTTCAAGTAAAAATCGGGAGTTAAATCCAATTTCCATGTCCTGTCCGGTATAGGTACACAAGAGCTGTTCTTTTGCCTCATTGGCATAGTCGTGATCTTCTGCACTAATGGTTAACTGACTGCCGGCAATTTTTACCCGAACCTGATGCGTTGCTTTATTTGAAAAAATACTAACCCGTTTTAAAGCTCCTAAAAAGGTACTGCGGTCTACGGTTAATTTATTGGGATTTTGTTTGGGGATAACCGCCTCGTAATTGGGATATTTTCCGTCAATGAGTCGGCAAACTACGGTAACCATACCAAAATGAAACAAGGCATTGGTTTTATTAAAATCTATTTTAACGGCATCGTCCAATCCGGTTAACAGGCCTCTTAGCAGCTGAAGGGGTTTTTTGGGCATTATAAAAGCAGCGCTCATGCCCGCCCGAGCATCGTGTCGGGTATAACGAACCAATTTGTGTGCATCGGTGGCCACAAAAATACTGTGGTCCTCTGAAAATTGACAAAACACGCCGCTCATTACCGGACGTAAATCGTCGTTGCCGGTTGCAAACAATGTTTTTGAAATGGCACCGGACAAAATTTCGCTTTTAAGCAATAAGGTTTGAGCGCCATCTACTTTAGGCATGCGGGGATATTCTTCTCCGTTGTGCCCGGTAATTTGATAATCGCCGTTTTGGGTTTTTAATTTAACCGAAAATTTTCCGGCTTCGGTTTTAAAAGTTACCGGTTGCTCCGGAAGATTGGACAGGGTGTCCAGCAATGTTTTGGCAGGAATGGCCAAAATGCCGTTATCGGTAGATTCTACCTGCACGGAGGTTCGAACACTGGTTTCCATGTCCGAAGCGGTAACGGTTAATTCGGCTTGCTGTATTTCAAATAAAAAGCAATCTAAAATTGGAATGGTGTTGTTGGTGTTTAATACACCAGATATCGATTTTAAATGCTTTAAAAGCGTTCCAGAAGAAACTATAAAATTCATAAGTAAAATTAATTTTAAATTACATTGCCGCCTTTACCAAGGCTGCGTTTACTTTTGCACTATTTTTGAACAGGGTCTTTAAAATAGGCCGGTGTTACCATCCATTTGCCAAACACAAAATACTGCACCATGGCCCATTCTGAACCGCCCGCAAAATTCAGGTAACAGCGGTCTGGATCGTACTGGTATTGCACGCCCAATTCCGGATTCACGGTTCCTTTAAACGCAGCGCGGTAAAAGTTAAACGTTTGGCTTTGTTGCGTTCGGCTGGTTACGGTAATGGTTACAAAAGGCGGGGTATGACGCAAAGAATCCTCACGTTTTAAATTAGCGGAGGTAATAAGCCGTTCGTATTGTATATTCATAAAATATCTTAGGTATTGGCGCATGGCTTCCATGTTAAACGGCAAGGCCTGACCCTGTAGATTTTGCAAGGCAAACGAGGTGGTAGACTGTACAATTATTTGAAAAGAAGAATCCCGTCGAAAAGGTTCGTTGTAAAAAACCTTTATGCTTTTAAGGCTTTCTGGCGTTTCATGAACAACCAAACGGTCTCTCCATTCTTTTGGATCTGCAATAAAACGCGGTCTTAGGTAGCCTTTAAATCCGGGAATGCAACAAATTAAAGGGTGTTCAAAATTAACCTGTTTTGCTGTGTTTTCCAGTAACATGTAATTTCCCTCGCCATCCTCGGTTTCAAATCCAACATAAAATACCCGCAAGCAATCGGAACCAACAAAAACCTCAACTTTTATGGCAGAAGTGCTTAAACTTTTTAATAGAGTTGGCTCAAAATCTTTTGAAACCGGAGCTTTTACCTCTATACGCTTAATAACCTCCAGTAAATTTAAAATGGCCTCCGAGCGGCAGGTATATTTTTGGTTTACCGTCCAGCCCCGCCCCTTGCGCTGAATATCCGAGCGTGCACCATTTTTATCGGAAATGCAAATTCGAGAAATGGAAGCGGTGTCTTTATACGAAAAATCGCGTTCGTTTTGAGGCAAACGGGCATCTTTACAAGAATATGCGCATAATGCAACCGCAGCGGCAAAAATCCATCGAGTAAAAAGCATGAGGCCCTGCGTTATTTATATTCTTTTCGGGCCGCAAACAAAGAATTGGCCAAGAGGTTATAGCGTAATGAAAATTCCATGGCTCCTACTCCGCCGGAGGCAGCGCGGTACGAGGAAATATTTATATCGTAGGAC
>CAWUNH010000095.1:0-5639 GCA_963923435.1 uncultured bacterium | reverse complement strand
CCACTTATCTTATAGTTAAAAACGGCTTATACGGTTTTTTTGATGCCTCTGGCTGTTTCATTCGTTTACCCCAGCCGCCCTACATTCCGGCATGGCCCGATTCAGAATTTGGTAAAAGGGGGCTTTTGCGTTGGGAAAATGAAAAAACTTTTGGTTTAGTAACAGAAAATGATTTTAAGGTTTTGCCCAAAGAATTTCAGATTCGGTTAAAGGCCCTGAACCAGCCCTGGTATTTTTTAAACCGGGAGTGGATTTATTTTAAAAAACCGGAAGGTTATGAGCTTTGGAATCTTAATAACACTATGGTTTTAAGTTCCGATACCAAACCGGAACATGTTGCAGAGCAGTGGATATTAATTTCCCAACAAAATGAGTTTAGGTTATACAAAAACGAAGTTCTGTTTGCCCGTTCCGAACGTCCATTTTACAAAATGGGAACAGACTTTATTATTGCCTACGAAAACCAATCCTATTCGGTTTACGACCTTAAAGGAACCCTTAAAATAAAGGGCGCAAGCCGTTTGCAATTACTCGATAATAGTACACTTTGGCTTGTTTATAACAATAAACCCCATGTTTTGTATACACGGCCTTAAACTTTAATTTTGAAACATGAAACAGGTACATAATTTTAGCGCCGGTCCGGGTATACTTCCGCAACCAGTATTGGAAGAAGCCTCTCGGGCCTGTTTAAATTTTGACGGTCTTGGACTTTCTTTATTGGAGATTTCGCATCGCAGTAAAAATTTTGAGCGTATTATGGACGAATCCCGCGCTCTTGTAAAGTCT
This sequence comes from uncultured bacterium, assembly GCA_963923435.1. Lineage (GTDB taxonomy): Bacteria > Bacteroidota > Bacteroidia > B-17B0 > Aurantibacillaceae > Aurantibacillus. Next base: position 4,850 of record CAWUNH010000095.1, on the reverse strand, counting down.
CTTTTTAATGTTGACGATGCCTATGAGGTTTTGTTTTTAGGCGGTGGGGCCAGTTTGCAATTTGCCATGGTGCCCCTAAATTTATTACGAGAAAACGGAACCGCTGCCTATGTAAACACCGGTGTATGGTCCACCAAAGCCATTAAAGAAGCTAAAATGTTGGGCCATGTTGATGTAATTGCTTCTTCCGAAACAGATCAATTTTCTTATATACCAACGGATTTTACTATTCCCGATACTGCAGACTATTTACACATAACCAGCAACAATACCATTTACGGCACTCAATTTCAAAGCTTTCCGGATTGCCAAATTCCTCTGGTATGCGATATGAGTTCCGATATTTTTAGCCGACCATTGGATGCAAGCCAATTTGATTTGATTTATGCCGGTGCCCAAAAAAATATGGGACCTGCCGGTACTACAATGGTAATGGTTAAAAAATCGGCCTTGGGTAAAACCGGTCGTAAACTGCTGTCCATGATGGATTATCAGGTTCACATAAAGGGAGGTTCTATGTACAATACCCCACCTGTATTTCCGATTTATGTAAGCTACCTGACATTGTCTTGGTTAAAGGCACAGGGTGGTATTTCCTGGATCGATGAATTGAATCAGAAAAAAGCCAGTCTTTTATATTCGGAAATAGACCGAAACCGATTGTTTAAGGGGACGGCCCGCCCAGACAGCCGAAGCCGCATGAACGTTTGTTTTTTGCTGGAACCGGCGCATCTGGAACCTGAATTTGATAAACTCTGTAAAGATGCAGGCATCAGTGGCATTCGCGGACACCGTGATGTTGGCGGATACCGAGCCTCTTTATACAACGCACTCCCAATAAGCAGCGTACAGGTTTTGGTAGATGTTATGCGGCATTTGGAATCCCAATTTGCATAAATAAAGTCTTCATGCTTCATGCCGAAAACCTTTCGAAATCGTATCATGGTAAATGCGCGGTAAATCAGGTTTCGCTTTCGGTACATTCCGGTCAAATAACCGGTTTGCTGGGTCCAAACGGTGCGGGAAAATCTACTGTTTTGCGAATGCTAAACCGGATTTTAATTCCCGATTCGGGTAACATTCAATTTAAACAGAAGCCTTTAACCGCTCAATCCGTTCAACGTTTTGGGTATTTACCCGAAGAGCGCGGCTTGTATCGGAAAATGAAAGCCGGAGAACAGGTTATGTTTTTTGCAGCACTTAAAGGCTTGTCTCGTAAGAGCTGCCGCGAACAGGCTTTGTATTGGTTTGATCGGCTTCATTTAATGCCCCTTTGGAATACCCGGATTGAACAGCTCAGTAAAGGAAACCAACAAAAAATACAATTTATTACAACGGTGGTACATGGACCCGATGTATTGATTTTGGACGAACCTTTTAGTGGATTTGATCCGGTTAATGTAGAACAAATCACCCGTGAATTAATTCAATTTAAAGGTTCCGGTAAGGCCATCATTCTTTCTACACACAATATGGAAAATGCAGAAACGCTTTGCGACCGAATAGAAATGATGCATCTTGGAAATCACGTAATAAGCGGCGGATTAAGTGAGTTGCAAAAAAACCAAGCCACCCATTCGTATTTAATCGAATATCGGGGAGTACCAATGGCCTTTGCAAATGCATTATGGGCCTCGGCTGAAATATTGCACCAGGAACCAAACCTACAAGCCGAAACCCACCGGGTAATTATTCGCGTTTCGGAGGGTCATACCATCCGGACCATTATTCAGCATATCAATCAATCGGTAGAACTTGTTTTTTTTAAAGCACAGGTTCCTACGCTTAGGGAAATGTTTATGAATCAGATCCAAAACCCAGCTGTACCGTATGCGTGAGATTATTTTAATTGCACGGCGTGAGTTTTTGGCCAGAATAAAAAATAAAACCTTTTTGTTCATGACCGTTTTATCGCCGCTTTTAATGGTGGGATTTTTTGTGTTATCGGTTTACATGACTCAAATGGAATCAACCCAACATCGCATTTTGGTAATAGACGAATCAAGACTTTTTATGGATCGAATTCCCAACAAAGCTTCGTTGGTTGAGTTTGAATATTCCAATGAAGTGTTACTGGATGCAGAGCAAAAATTCTCCGAAAGGGGCTATACGGCTTTGTTGTGGATTTCTCCCAATGTTATAGAGGGCGGTGCCGGTGCATGCAAATTATTTTATTCTAAAATTCCGGGATTTGCCCTCCAAAATCATATTCGAACTGCCCTTGAAAAAATTGTATACGAGGAAAAACTGTTAGCCAATGACATACAGCCCGAGGTGGTTCGTAATGCCCGACAGCACATTCAGCTTATCTTACAACAGGTGGGTCAAAAAGGCAGCTATGCCGATGCCGATGGCATGCGCTATTTGGGGTTTTTAATGGCCGCACTCATGATGGTATTTATTTTAATGTACGGAATGATGGTGTTTCGTTCTGTTTTAGAGGAAAAACAATCCCGAATTGTTGAAGTAATTTTAACTTCCGTAAGGCCCGTTAAGTTATTGATTGGAAAAATTTCCGGCATCGCCCTGCTGGGCCTTTTGCAATTTATCTGCATGGGTCTTTTAACCTGGTTGTTGAGTATGGGTTTGCGGCAAACCTATTTATCGCAATCGATTAAATTGTACGAAGTGTATAAAAGCCAACAAGCCACTGTATTTAAAAATGGTGCCGAATCGGATTTTTCAAAATTATCTCGGTTTGATGAAAATCTGGAATTGTTTGATTTATTTAAAAAAGCAGAAACCCTGGCTTTCGATCATGTGTTTTGGGTTTTTGTGGCCTTTTTTTTGGCTGGGTTTTTGTTTTACAGCGCCTTTATGGCGGCCATGGCCAGCGCGGCTGATACCGAGGCCGATGCCCAACAGTTTTTATTACCGGTACATTTACCCCTTTTGGCAGCTTATTTTATTGCGGTTCAAGGCATGTTAAATCCCGATGCAGCCATTGTTCAGTGGGCTTCGTGGATTCCATTTACCTCTCCGGTTGTTATGATTTCACGGATAACTTCGGGCATCCCATTGCTCACAACGGTTTTTTCCTGGCTGGTTTTATGCATTTCGTTTGGTATTATGATTGTGTGGTCCGCCAGAATATATCAAAACGGCGTTTTAAACTCGGGAAAAAAGACCCGCTGGTTGGATTTATGGCGATGGACTAAAAAACATCATTGACAAATTGTCATAGTTTGGTTTTTTGGTACTAATTTTGCTGAGTTCAAATAAAAAAATTCTATGAGTAAAGCCGGAACAATTAACGTACAAACGGAAAATATTTTTCCGATCATTAAAAAATTTTTATACAGCGATAATGAAATATTTTTAAGAGAGCTGGTGAGCAATGCCGTCGATGCAACACAAAAGCTCAAGGCGTTGGCCAGAATGGGTGAAATAAAAGGTGATTTGGGAGACTTAAAAATAGAAATTGAACTGGATGCATCGGCCAAAACCCTTACCATTAAAGATAAAGGAATTGGCATGACGGCCGAAGAAGTTGAAAAGTACATCACTCAAATTGCTTTTAGCGGAGCCGAAGAATTTGTAAACACCTACAAAGATAAAGTAGACAAAAATGTGGTTATTGGACATTTTGGTTTAGGATTTTATTCTGCTTTTATGGTCGCTAAAAAAGTAGAACTGTTCTCTTTATCCCACAAGGCCGGTGCAAAGGCCGTTCATTGGACCTGTGACGGAAGTCCATCCTACGAAATCGAAGAAATTTCAAACCGAACCCAGCGCGGTACCAATATTGTGCTTCATATTGCAGACGATTGCACCGAATACCTCGAGGAATCAAAAATACAGTCGCTCCTAACCAAATACGGAAAATTTTTACCGGTTGAAATTAAATTCGGCAATAAAAAAGAATGGATTGACACCGAAGAAAAAGACGATAAAGGCGAGGTTAAACGAAAAGAAATTGAAGTTGATAATATAATTAACAATCCCAATCCGGCCTGGACCAAAAAACCTGCCGATTTAAAAGACGAAGATTACGAAGCCTTTTACCGCGAATTGTACCCCATGCAGTTCGATAAGCCATTGTTTCATATTCATTTAAACGTTGATTATCCGTTTAACCTGACCGGAATTTTATATTTTCCAAAACTTAGCAATAAGTTGGAAATGCCTAAAGACCGAATTCAATTGTATTGCAATCAGGTTTTTGTTACCGATAATGTTGAACATGTAGTTCCCGATTTTCTTACATTGCTTCGCGGTGTAATCGACTCGCCAGACATACCCTTAAATGTGAGCAGAAGTTATTTGCAGGCCGATGCTCAGGTTAAAAAAATATCAACTCATATTACCAAAAAAGTAGCCGACAAGCTTGAGGAATTATTTAAAAAAGACCGTCCCGAATTTGAAAAAAAGTGGGACGACATTCGTTTGTTTGTTCAGTACGGAATGATCAGCGACGAAAAGTTTTACGAAAAGCTATCCAAAGCGGCTCTGTTTAAAACCACCGATTCCAATTATTTTACATTAGAAGAGTTTGAAAAAGAAATTGCCGCCATTCAAACCGATAAGGATAAAAATAAAATTTATTTATATGCATCCAATATGGACGAACAGCATGCCTATATTGATGCGGCTAAAGAACGGGGTTATAAAGTGCTATTGATGGACAGTATGTTAGATCCCCACTACATCAATCACTTGGAGTCTAAATTAAAAGACACGCGTTTTGTTCGAGTAGACTCGGATACAGTGGACAAGCTTATTAAAAAAGACGACACAGTAGTTAGCAAATTAACGGAAGAACAACAAAACGAATTAAAACCCAAGGTAGAAGCCTTATTAAATAAAGATCAATACACCGTTCACATGGAGGCCTTAAATGAAAACGATGC
>CAWUNH010000094.1:0-5644 GCA_963923435.1 uncultured bacterium | reverse complement strand
CAATTCCAATATACGAACTAAAAATGCCGGCCATAATGCGTTGATTTGATTTTAAATTGCGTTCCAAAAATGCAGTGCTTAAAACCGATGCCCAGGATGGTTCTTGGGCTAAATTAAAACGTGCATAATCACCCGACATTAATCCAAGTTCCAGCGTGTAAACAGAATCTATGTAACTTGTTTTTAATAGCGTTAAATTAGAGGAAGGCGCTTGAAGGCGTTTATGATTGAAAAAAAAGTCTGGGGTTTGCGATTGAGAATTAAACGAATGGCTGTAATACAGGTCCTGATAGGTTTCAAATTTGAGGGGTTGGGCATGTTTTTGGGCCCAGAGGTTTGTACTAAAAAACAAAGCTAAAATATAAAACCAAACAAGGTATTTATCGTTGGGTTTAATGGAATGCTTCAAGGTCTTGCAAATTAAATTATAAATAAATGATTATCAACATTTTAATTATAAATAAGCCCTCAATTAAAATTGCTCAATTAAAAAAAAATATGCTTATTTGCCATCCGTAATTAAAACATGTTGCGCACCATTAACATAGATGTAAAAAAAGTTGCCAAGAGTCGGCTAAACTCGGTTGATTTAAACAATGTACCCTTTGGAAAATGTTTTTCCGATCATATGCTGGTTGCCGAATATTCCGACGGAAGTTGGAACAAGATTCAAATTCGCCCCTACGCGGATGAACCTTTGAGTTATGCCATCAGTGCCCTGCATTACGGGCAAGCAATTTTTGAAGGCATGAAAGCGTATAAAAATTCAAAGGGAGAAGTTTCCTTGTTTCGTCCTTTGGAAAATTTACGCAGGCTTAATAAAGGTGCCGTTCGAATGGCAATGCCAGAGTTCCCCGAAGAATTGTTTATGGAGGGTTTAACCGAATTGATTCGTTTAGACCAATCCTGGGTTCCGGATTCTGAATTTGGCAGCTTGTACATTCGACCCTTTTTAATTGCTACCGATGAGGCCATTGGCGTTAAAATCAGCGATACCTATAAATTTATCATATTAACCTGTCCTGCCGGAAAATATTACGCAGATCCCATCAAGGTTTGGATAGAAACGGATTTTTTCAGAGCGGTTCACGGAGGAGTTGGTTTTGTTAAAGCTGCCGGTAATTATGGCCGAAGCCTGTATCCAACAAAATTGGCCGAAGCCCGCGGGTATAAACAAGTACTTTGGACCGACAGCGAAACGCACCAGTATTTTGAGGAAAGCGGAACCATGAACGTAATGTTTGTAATTAACGGAACTCTTTTAACGCCGGCCTTAAGTGACACAATTTTAGACGGCATCACTCGAAAAAGTGTATTGCAATTGGCCCGTCACTGGAACATGCCGGTTGAAGAACGTAAAATTAGTATTGCAGAGGTAATGTCGGCCTTGCAAAATAAAACCTTAACCGAAGTTTTTGGTTGTGGAACAGCGGCTACCATTGCTCAAATAATTGGCATTGGTTACAAAACGGAATATTATGAATTACCCTCGGTAGCCAGTCGTACGTTTTCAACGCGAGTTGACGAAACGCTTCGTAAAATTCGTAAAGGTATAGAACCGGATCCCTTTGGTTGGATGTATCCGGTATAATTCCTATGTGGGGATTCAAGTCTAAAATATCCCTGTTTAAAACTCTTTTCTGGTTAATTGCTTTACTGGGTTTAGTTTTTAGGGTGCTGTTGTTACCTTCCTATCAATTCAGCTACGATGAACTCAGCGCTCTGGAACGTGCCACCTGTATGGGATGGAATGATTTTTGGAACCGCTGTGTTATACCCGATGCGCATCCTTTTTTAATGCAGGCGTATACGGTTTTATGGGTTAAACTGTGGGGATTCAGCAGTATCGCACTCAAAGCCCCCTTGGTTATTTTAAGCCTGCTCAATGTATATTTGGCTTTTAAGCTGGGCGAACGTTTGCAAAAAGGCGGCGGCTATTTGATGGCGGCCTTTTTTTCGGCATCTTTTATAATTGTTTTTCATGCCCCTTTGGCCCGCATGTACACCCCCGGACTAACCTTTACCTTACTTTTGTTAGGGTTGCTGGTTTCCTGCTGGCAAGCTAAAACCATTACAAAAAAAGCTGCGTTTACCGCATCCGTTATTGCCTGGTTACTCTCCGTTACCCATCACATGGGAGCCTTATTGGTAATAACTCTTTTGCCTTTGGTGGTGTTTGCTTTCCGTTATGTGTCTTTAAAACCAATTTTTTGGATAATAACGTTTTTCTGTTTAATGTACCTTCCTTTGCTTCCGGTCACTTGGATGCAGTTTCAACACTCGGGTATTGGACCCGAGCAGGGTGGCTGGCTGGATGCACCACATTGGACACAACTTTATAAATGGATTCAGGTTTGGCTGGGTACCGGTTATTGCACGGGTGTGTTTGTTATGGTAATTGTTTGGATTTTATGGAAACATCCTAAAATTTTAATTTCAAAAATGGCACTTTTTGGCCTCTATGTTTTTTTTATTAATCTGTTTATCATTTACTTCTATTCTGTGTACCGAGCCCCTGTTTTTCAATATTCGGTTTTAATGTTCAGTGGTATTGGCTTGCTAGTATTTTGGATAGGCATTATGCGAGTGTTTTCACAGAACGTACTTTTAGTCATCTCCTTTATAATATTATGTGTATTTTCCATTCAAACCTATGGGGTTAAATCGTATTACCCTCAACACGTAGAATCTGCCTATGAGCATTCTTATAAAACATTAGCCGGGTTTAATAAAGCAGATTCAATCAGTGCCCTGGTTTGCAATACAGAACCCTTTATACATAAATTAATGTCAAAAAAATACTCTGTTCAGCATCTTTCTTTGGCTTCGTATGAGGTTGTAAAATCGGTGGTTAAAACAGAGCAGTGGTTGTCCGAACAGAATTCCAAGCAGCTGTTTTTGGCATCTCCCTTTCCGGATCAGTTAATTCGTGCATTAACCCATTACCCCCATGTGCTTTACCATCACGAAACTGCTACGGTTAACGAGTATCTGTTAACCAAGTCTCCGGTAACAACCCAACAAACACCTTATTGCACAATCTTGAAAGATCAATGGCCCCATTCTAAATACTTTATTTCCAAATCTGTTGATACCATGCTTAGCGGTGAAACCGAATTTCCGTTTACAATTTACAACCGCTCACTAGTTTCAAACTTTAAGGAAGGAGATGTTTTGTTAGTAAAAGCCACATCGGCGGCTACTGTTTCAAACGATATGGAACTCTGTTTGGTAATACAGTCCGATTCCAGTAAAAACACCTGGGCTTACAATGCCCGTCCTTTTATTGGTAATACATCTGTTACCGGACTTTATATTGGATCCTGGATACACCGGATGAATAAAAAACCTGCAGTTGTTTCTGCATACATCTGGAACCGCAAACGAAAAAAAATTAAAACGGTTCGGTGTTCGGTCGAGTGGATTCGCTATTGGCCGGAGCATTGGAAGATTTGGCATTAAGCACTTTATACATTTTATAATGGGGAATTTTTTCCCAGAGGGTAAAAACATATCCGGCATTTAAATAGCCGCAGCGGGAATAAAAATCCAGTGCATTTTCTCGGGCATTTAAAACCAGTTCTGTAACCGAGTGTTGGCGGGCTTCGTTTTCTAAACACTCCATTAGTTTTTTTCCCAAGCCTTGTCCTTGAAAGTCAGGTAACACGGCCATATAACGAATTTGACCTGTATTGTTGTTAAGGGTTAATCGTCCGCAGGCCACCAGTTGATTTTTAAAATGGCCTGTTACATGATAGGACGCACTATCGGTATTATCTATTGCACTGGAGCGGGGTTGATTCCATGGTTTTCGCAAAACCGCATAACGCAGATCAATGATGTTTGAATAAAATTGATGTGCTGTTCCTTTAAACAGAGTCCAGTGTATTTCAGTCATAATCTATTTTAAAGGGTAGAGACGATATAAACGGAATATCTTTGGTTTTTATAGAAGGCGAATCCTTGTAAATGGCTAAGGCCGTTTCGGGTTTTAAAATTTCTCCTAATGGAACATTCAATGCAAACGCTGATTTTGTTAAGTATCCTGAATTAAATTTTTTAATACAATCGGCTAGTATTTTATTTAAAACTTTTTGATTTTTAATTCTAAGTAAATTGGTTTTAAAGAGCGGATTTTGCAATTGTTTTTTGCATTTTAATAAAACACATAAATTTTTAAACTGCGCATCGTTTCCAACAGCTACTGTAAATAATTTTTGATCTTTGCTGGCATAACATCCTCCGTAAGGTGCAATGGAAGCATGTTGGTTTTGAGTCATCGACTGCGGAATTCTGTTTTGCAAAATGCCAAAGCCCCAGTGGTTTAAACTGGACAACGCCGAATCCATTAAACTGCATTGAATATACGACCCTTTTTTAGTTTTTAAACGGTGCAAAAGTGCCAGCAAAACAGCTTGTTTAATATGATGACCGCAAATAATATCCATCAAAGCAATGGGAAGTTTGGTAGGTTGTGATGCACGATTTCGGTTAAGCCACATCCAACCGCTTTCGGCCTGTATTAAATTGTCAAAGGCCGCCCTTTCGAGATACTTAGAGTAGCCTCTTATGGAAACAACAATACAGTTGGGGCGGTAACGTTTTATGGTTTTTAAATCCAATTTTAATTTTTGTTCCTGCCGCGGACTCAAATTGCTAATTACAATATCGCTTGCCGATAAATACCGAACCATTTTTTGATACTCTTTGCCATGTTGTAGATTTAATAAAATAGATTTTTTTAAATGGTTAACAGAAACATAATAATCGCTTGTTTCGGATAAAGGATTTTCAGAACTGTTTTTCCATTTACGGGTAATGTCTCCGCCGGTGTTTAAATTTTCAATTTTAGTTACCTCAGCGCCTAATTCTGCTAAAAAAAAACCAACGGAAGGGCCTGCTAAAACAGAAGCAAGCTCTAAAACCCGAAGTCCTTTTAACGGTTTTTCAAAATCCGGCATGCTAATGATGATGGCCATGCGGGCCATGAACATGACCGTGGGCCAGCTCTTCTTCGCTTGCATTTCTTAGTTCCAATACCCGTCCTACAAAATGCAGCCGTTGTCCCGCCAAGGGATGATTAAAATCCATTTTAACGTGGCTTATGGTAATTTCGGTAACAAGTCCGTCCAAAGGATGTCCGTTTGCGTCGTTCATTTCAACCCGGTTTCCAACAAACACGCGGGAGCTGTCAAACGCACCGTCCACTTCAAAAATATGTTTTTCCAAAGAAACATGGTATTCCGGATCATATTGCCCGTAGGCGTCTTCTGCAGGGATATAAAAATCAAAGGAATCTTGAGTGGTTTTACCTAATAATTGTTTTTCAAATTCTGGTAATACGCCGTGATGTCCAAACAAAAAAACAAAGGGGTGTTCGGTATCGGTTTGCTCTACCAGGGTTTCTGGTTCGTTGGTTCGATGAGCACTGAGGGTATATTCCAAACTAACTACAACATTTGCATCTATTTTCATAAGGTAAAGAAACTAATTTTTCCAATGTTTATTTAAAAAATCTGAAACGGCATGTTCGTTTTCAAGCAGGGTACGTTGTCCGTTCATAAATCCGCTGATATCGCCCGTTTGTTCACTAACTACCAGGGCAAGAGCATCTGTTTCTTCGGTTATGCCGGCAGCAGCCCGG
>CAWUNH010000093.1:0-5734 GCA_963923435.1 uncultured bacterium | reverse complement strand
TGCGTTAGCAAACGCTGTAAAAGTAACTTTAGGACCCAAAGGTCGTAACGTTATCATTGATAAAAAATTTGGATCTCCTACCATAACCAAAGACGGTGTTACCGTAGCTAAAGAAATAGAACTTAGCAATGCCGTTGAAAACATGGGCGCGCAACTTTTAAAAGAAGTAGCCAGTAAAACTGCCGATGTGGCCGGAGACGGAACAACTACAGCAACCGTTTTAGGCCAGGCCATTGTTACAGCCGGTTTAAAAAACGTAGCGGCCGGTGCCAATCCTATGGATATTAAACGCGGCATCGACAAAGCTGTTGCTGCAGTTGTGGAAAATTTAAAAAAACAATCCCAAACCATTGGCAACGAAACTAAAAAAATTGAACAGGTCGCTACAATTTCTGCCAATAACGATTCGGCGATAGGTAAATTAATTGCCGAAGCTATGGGAAGAGTTAAAAAAGAAGGCGTTATTACGGTAGAAGAAGCCAAAGGAACCGATACCACGGTAGAGGTTGTGGAAGGTATGCAGTTTGACCGCGGGTATATTTCACCCTATTTTGTTACCAATGTAGACAAAATGGAAACCGTAATGGACAGTCCTTATGTGCTGATTTACGAAAAGAAAATCAGTGCCATGAAAGAATTGTTGCCCATATTGGAAAAGGCGGTACAAACCGGTAAACCACTTTTAATCATTGCCGAAGATTTGGACGGAGAGGCATTGCAAACTTTGGTAGTTAACCGTTTGCGCGCCAATCTGAAAATTGCTGCAGTAAAAGCACCCGGATTTGGAGATCGCAGAAAAGCCATGCTAGAAGATATTGCCATTTTAACCGGTGGTACCTTTATCAGCGAAGAACAGGGACGTAAACTCGAAGACACGCAGTTAACCGATTTGGGACGTGCCGAAAAAATAACCATTGACAAAGACAATACCACCATTGTTAACGGTGCCGGAAAAAAAGCTGAAATAACCGCTCGGGTTAACCAAATTAAAGCTCAAATTGAAAATACAACGTCCGATTACGACCGTGAAAAGTTACAAGAGCGTTTGGCAAAATTGGCTGGTGGCGTAGCCGTATTATACGTGGGAGCTGCCAGTGAAGTTGAAATGAAAGAAAAAAAGGACCGTGTGGAAGATGCTTTAGCGGCCACACGTGCTGCTGTTGAAGAAGGAATAGTTGCCGGTGGAGGTACCGCTTACATTCGTGCCATAGCAGCATTGGATAAACTCAAAGGTGCCAACGAAGATGAAACTACCGGTGTGGCCATTGTAAAACGTGCCATCGAGGAACCCCTACGTCAAATTTGTGCCAATTGTGGAATCGAAGGCTCCATTGTTGTACAAAAGGTTAAAGAAGGCAAAGAAGATTACGGATTTAATGCCCGTACCGAAACCTTTGAACCCTTATTTAAAGCCGGTGTTATAGATCCTACAAAAGTGAGCCGTGTAGCCCTTGAAAATGCTGCTTCGGTAGCCGCCATGCTTCTAACAACAGACTGTGTTTTGGCTGATAAAAAAGAAGATAAACCCGCAATGCCGGCCGGTGGTGGCGACATGGGCGGAATGGGCGGAATGATGTAAGAATCCTAAGATATGTTAATTTAAAAAGGAGGCCCTTAGCCTCCTTTTTTATTTTATTAAAGATTATATGTACTTTCGAACCTCTTTATGAATCAACTACCACTCATATTATTATCCGGCTTAATGCTGTTTTTTGGAACCCGTTGCAGCAATTCAAAATTTCCGGATTTTGAAACCAATGAAAACGGATTACACTACCGGTTTTTTAAAAAAAACGATACGGCTCAAAAAATAGAGGTGGGCGATGTTCTTTATTTCAGTTATGCATTTTACACAATGGATCCCGATTCACTTTTCTTAAATAGTAAAGATGTTAGCAGAGACGGAAGCTCTTATGTTAATTTTCCGGTTTCTAAGCCGGGATATCCAGGCTCTATTGAAGAAGGGCAACTAATGATGCACCCGGGAGACAGTGCCGCATTTATTATTTCAACCGATTCGTTCTTTTTAAAAACCAATCAGCTTAAAGAAATTCCAAAAGGATTTAAACCTGGCAGTTTTATAAAAGCAGTTTTCTGCGTTAAAGAAGTTATTAAAAAGAAAGAAGCTGAAAAAAAACAACAACAACAGAAAAAGCAAATGGAACAACAAATGCTTCTGTTAAAAGAGCAAGAACCCATTGAATGGAAAAAATACTTAGACTCTTTAAAAATATTCCAAAAACCCGATACCAGTGGAATTATTTATATCGAAATTAAAAAAGGACAGGGTGCCAGTCCAAAAGCCACGGATGTAGTAAAAGTTCATTATAAAGGAACTTTTTTAAACGGTCGGGTTTTTGACAGTTCTATTGAACGTGGTCAACCTGTAGAATTTCCATTAAACGGTGTTATACCGGGCTGGACTTATGGACTTCAAAAAATGAAAGTAGGAGGCAAGGCTAAACTTTTATTACCTTCCAAAATGGCTTATGGAGCTTATGGTAATCAAGGAATTCCTCCTTATGCACCCCTGGTTTTTGAAATTGAGCTGCTGGGTATTCAAAACGCATCTAGTAATACACCACCTTCTACCCAATCCAAATAAATTATGAATACACAATCAATTTTTAAATGCCTTGTAATTGCAGCTTTAAGTTTTACCTCTAATTCATTTATTGCTCAAATCAAATCTAAAAAACACCCCATGGACAAAGAATTTTTAAGCGCTCAAAACGACGGTTTGTATGCCTGTATGGTTACTTCAAAAGGTTCTATTTACCTTCAATTGGAACTAAAAAAAACACCCATGACCGTTGCAAATTTTATAGGTCTTGCAGAAGGAGTTATAAAAAATTCTGCCAAAAAGGAGGGCCAAGCGTATTATAACGGGCTAACCTTTCATCGGGTAATACCCAATTTTATGATTCAGGGCGGATGTCCTTTGGGAAATGGAACCGGAGATCCAGGATATAAATTTGAAGATGAAATTGATACCAGTTTAAAACATACCGGCCCCGGTATTTTAAGCATGGCCAATGCCGGACCGGGCACCAATGGCTCACAGTTTTTTATTACCCATGTGGCAACCCCTTGGTTGGATGGAAAACATACTGTATTTGGGCATGTAATTAAAGGTCAAGAAGTGGTAAATGCTATAGTGCAAAACGATACACTCAAAGAATTACGTATTCTCAGAAAAGGTAAAGATGCAGAGCAATTTAACGCCGGGATCGAATTTGAAAAACAAAAAGGGTTGCTTCAAGAAAAAAAATTATCTAAAGAAAAAGAAGCCCGAGAAACTACAAACCGTTTATTTAAAGATGCTCAAACCACTCCTTCTGGACTTAAATACGTGCATTTGGTTCCCGGTCAAGGTGCATCACCCTCTGCTACCGACGAAGTTACCGTTCACTATACCGGTAAATTTTTAGACGGAAACGTTTTTGACAGCAGCATTCCTCGGGGTGAACCCACCAGTTTTCGATTAAACCAAGTTATTGCCGGATGGACCGAAGGTTTACAACTCATGAAATTGGGTGGCAAAACGCTCTTTTTTATTCCCTATACACTGGCTTATGGCGAACGCGGATATCCCGGAGCCATTCCTCCAAAAAGCGATTTAATTTTTGAGGTAGAATTGCTAAAAATTAACGGAAAAGCCGGACAATAAAAAAAAAAGGGGCAAGCATAAGCCGGGTTCTGTATCGGTTTTTCAACCTATCCATCATTTATCTGAGCGATCTACCCGTTACGAGGTTCTAACGAACTGAAATGGACTTATTCAAAATCGTAACCTATTTGATCTTACAACACCTGAGGTTTACCATCCTTAAATTTTACAAAATAAGGCTGTGAGCTCTTACCTCACAATTTCACTATCACCGTACTACGGCTACCTGGTTTCTGTGGCACTGTCTGTTACAATATATATGGTATACTGTACCCGTTTTTAACAAACGGCAGGTTAGCCCATGGTTGCCCGGACTTTCCTCTCTTAATTAAAGAGCGATGGCTTGCTTGCCCGTTTAAAAGTACTTATAAATCGCTTTGATTCAGCAATTCTTGAATTGAAGGAAACAAAAAACTGCTTTGTTTTTTAATTTGAGACCGGTTTAACCAGGCTATTTTTTGAATGCCCTCCGAACGTTGTGGTTTACCATTGTTTGTTCCTGTATAATTCATTTTAAACCAAAGGGTTGTTTTTAAATAAACCTGTTTTGACTGGGTATAAACATGAAAGGTACTGGGTAATTGTGCTGTAATTTTTAAACCTTTGAGTCCGCATTCTTCCTGACACTCTCTTAAGGCTGTTTGCATTAAGGTTTCATTTTTATCGTGTTTGCCTTTGGGTAAGTCCCAGGAGTCGTTACGGTAAATAAATAAAAACCGGTCTTTTCTTTGAATAAGTCCTCCTGCAGCCCATACCGGAATGCAATGGGCCTGCAATTCATTCCATACAAGTTCTGGATTTTGTGGTTCTAAATGATAGGATTTAAAACCTTTTAAAAATCCTTGAATTTTTAATTGACGTTGTTTAGGGGTTAACGACTCCAAGCCTAAATTGCCAATTGTAAAACTAACTTGCTTGTTAAAAATTTTTCGATACGACATGGTATGAATTAAATATCTTTACAAAGATGAGATCTTTTGACGACCCGCACCATATAATTGCCGATTTTTTACTGCAAATTAAAGCCGTACGCCTTCAACCCTTAAACCCCTTTACCTGGGCCAGTGGTTTAAAATCACCCATTTATTGCGATAACCGTAAAACCTTGTCCTATCCTAAAATTCGCAATTACATTCGCCAGCAATTTGTTCACGAAATAGAATCGCGTTATGCCAAACCCGATGTTATTGCAGGTATTGCTACCGGAGGAATTCCCATGGGTGTTTTAGTGGCTCAGGATTTGGGTTTACCCTTTGTATACGTTCGTGCTCAGGCCAAACAACACGGCTTAAGCAATATGATTGAAGGAGATTTAAAAGAACAGCAACAGGTTCTTGTGATTGAGGATTTGGTAAGCACCGGTAAAAGCAGTTTACAGGCCGTTGCAGAACTCCGTAAAGCCAAGGCAAGAGTCGATCACATGCTTTCTATTTTTACCTATGGTTTTGATTCTGCTGCCAAATCTTTTTTAGAAGCCCAGTGTTCTTTGGTGTCTTTAACCAATTACCACCATTTAATTGAAGTGGCTGTACAAAACCAGTACATTCAACCCAAAGATTTTGCCTCACTGACCGAATGGCAAAAAAATCCGCAAGCCTGGTCGGATGCTCAAAACTTATGAGTAACCTGATGGTTCGTACCGAACCCAAACATTACCATATTCAAAATTCCGAATGGAACGCCTTGTTATTGGATAACGAATCCTTATCGGGTATGCTAAAATCAGATTATTTACAGGACATTAAATACTCTGCGGATGGCCTTCAGGCAACCCTAAAGGGGTTTGGATCCATTACCATTAATACAATCTCTGGTTCCCAGTTTCCAGAATTCAACTACCGCATTTCAGGTTTAATGGGCTATACCCTTGAACTGAAAATTCAAATGCAGGAATCTGAAAATGCATTGTATGTTAGTTCCGAATCCCAAATTCCAGCGTTGATGCAGGGATTTGTAAAACCGCAATTGCTCGATTTTCAAAATAAAATTCGCGACCGTTTATGTCAATTAAATTATCCTCCCTTACCATAAGCCCAGAATTGTTGTGTCTGTCTCTTATACACA
>CAWUNH010000092.1:0-5759 GCA_963923435.1 uncultured bacterium | reverse complement strand
TGCTTGAAAATCAAATTGTTCTAATTTTACTAATAAACATTTTAAAACAAAAAACAACTAGCCCTGTATTTTAAGGTATTTGGTAGCTCCGGTAGGATCGATACGCATTAAAAGTTCCAACATTTTAGCTTTTTCTTCCGGATTAGCTCCTTTGTAAAGGTTTACAATTTCATCGCGTTTTGCATTAAAAAAAACCAACATGGCATACGAGGCTGGACGGGCGGCATAAACAGCTTGTAATTGTTCTAAGGCTGTTGTTATAGCCAAACGGGCGTCTTCAATGTTCTGGTGCATGGCATCCATTCCGTTATAGCAATAGGAAAACATACATTCCCGCAAGCCCTTAAATACTGGCTGAAGGGCATTTTCACATAACCAATAACGGTTTTTTTGACCGGATTCATTGCTCTGCCAGCCCTTTTCATTAGAGGCTTGGGCATTGTTAACAATCTGCTGTGCCTTTTGCCAGTGGCTGGTTCCGCCCAATTGCGCAAACGAATCTGCATCACTGGCTAAAACAACATACGCGTAATAGGCCAAAACGGCCGTTAAATTGTTTTGAAAAGTATTGATGTTAAATTCCAATTGAGAAAATTGCTGAAATTTAAATTGAAAATTTTCATCTTCAACATTTAATATGGGGGTATAATAACCGCTTTTATATACAGGTCTTCTGGCCGATACCTGAATACTGGCCTGATATTCATCATTACTGAGCATTTTATTGATAATAATCAGCATGGAGCATTCAATGCGTTCATTGGGTAAATAGGTGTCATTGGTCCATCGGGTGGTATTCATGAATTCATAAATGGATTTTTGCATCTGATCAAAAATCTGTTTATTGGCCGAACCCTGTATTTGTGTGTAATTAATTTCTATCTGGCAATTTAATTCCTGTGCCGATAACCTGAAACCCAATAATATTAAAAAGAAAACAAATCGAGTCATTTTAATAGAGCGCAAAAATGGTGTGCTATCTGGTGTGCTATCTGGTGTTTTGTATTTAACGGAAATTCTATTGGAGTATTGTGTGCGTCTATTAACCAAAGTCGGGTGGTGTCTTTTCCCATAGATTCAGAGGCCCAATTAGCCAAGATGTAATCCAATTTTTTATGCTTCAATTTAGCAAGGGCATTTTCAAATAATCGATCCGTTTCAAGGGCAAAACCAATGATGATTTGATTTTTTTTTAACCGACTTAATTCCACAAGTAGGTCCGGATTGGCTTCAAACTCCACTATTAAATGGCTTGTTTTTTTTAGTTTTTGAGTTGATTTTGTTTTAGGTCGGTAATCGGCAACGGCTGCTGCTGCAATTACCATGTCGGTGGAATCCATGCGCATTTGCATTTGCTCAAGCATTTCCTGTGCACTGGTTACGCGCGTACAATTAATTAACGGATGTTCGGGCTTAAGCACGGTAGGACCTAATACCAATTCTACCTGAGCTCCCAATTGAGCAAATGCTTCGGCTAAGCAAATGCCCATTTGACCCGAACTTTGATTGCCCAAAAATCTCACCGCATCTATATATTCGTGTGTGGGACCCGCGCTGATTAAAATTTGCTTTCCGGTAAGGGGTAAAAACGATGCAAGGGTAGTTTTTAAATGCTCAACCAGGGTTTCCGGCTCTGGCAAACGTCCTTGACCCTGTAAACCACTGGCTAAAAAGCCTGTTTCGGGTTCAATAATTTCAAGTCTTTTGCGTTTGCGCAACTGAATTAAAACGTCCTTAAGAGCTGCAGATTGGTACATTTCTAAATCCATGGCCGGACAAAGCATGACCGGACACTTAGAAGAAAAATACACTGCATCTAAAAAACGGGTACACGAACCCGAGGCTAAGGCACTCAGGGTATTGAGTGTGGCCGGAGCAATAACAATAATATCGGCCCATTCGGCCCAGGCCACATGATTGTTCCATAAACCTTCCGCAGTATAAAATTCAGATACAACCTGATTGTTGGAGAGCACCGATAAAACTTCTGCACTCACAAAACGATGGGCAGCAGGCGTTAACATGATACGCAGTTCAGCGCCTTCCTTAATTAACAATCGAACCAAAAAAGGGATTTTATAAGCAGCAATGCCGCCCGTAACTCCAATGAGTATGCGTTTGTGCTTTAGCATGTATACAAAAGCCTAACGCCTGGATTTCTTAAAGAGCGGGCTCTTCAGAGTTTCTGAAATAAATTTTATCATCCAAAAATTCCTGAACCGCAATAAGGGTAGACTTTGGAAGCTTTTCATAGTGTTTGGAAATTTCAATCTGTTCACGGTTTTCAAACACTTCTTCTAAATTATCGTTATGGGTGTTAAACTCCTGCAACTTAGCGCTTAATTCTTCTTTAATTTGCGAGTTTACCTGGTTTGCACGTTTACTGATAATCACAACAGATTCGTAAATATTACCGGTTGGAGCATCAAATTGACGGATATCACGGGATACCGTTGTTGTGTCTGCATTTGTTTTTTTAAAATCCATTTCGCGTTAGTTTATCCTTTAAGGCCTTGGCATCTTTAGAGATGGTTTCGGCGCGGCTAATATACGAACTTTCAGGAAACTGAGAAACAAATTTAACGTATTGGTCCTGAACCTGTTGCAAACGATCGGCCATTTTGGAAACCACGCTGTTTTTAGCCAATTGATAGTGGGCCTCCAGTTGCAATAACATAAGCTTTTCGGTACGCGCACTGATGGGATAGGCTTTATAAAAGTGTTCGGAGGCCATAATGGCTGCTTTCCAATCAGAAAGTTGAACGTATTGCTGAATGGTTTCAAATTCTTTACGTTCCAGTTTTTCATGGAGTTTATCCATTAGCGCATTACAGGTGTCTAATTTTGTGCTGTTTGGATACTGATCGATAAAATTCTGCATTTCAGCCAAGGCACTTTCGGTATAGGTTTGATCTAATTTATAATGCGGTGAATTCAAATAGTAACAATAGGCATTCATAAACAAACACTCCTCTACGTATGCACCGTTTGGAAACTGACGTGTATAGTTTTTAAAATGAAACTGACTAAGTAAATAATCACCAATTTTAAATTCACTCCAGGCGTATCGGTAATACAAGAGTTCTGCTTTATCGCTTCCTTTAAAAACAGGAACAAGTTCTTCGTAAAGTTGTGCCGAGCGCATAAACAGGTTTTGTTCATAAAATTCATGCGCTTTGCTTAGCTTAAATTCATAATCGTTACTGCGCAAAATTTTATTGTAACCATCGCAGGAGGCTAAAAAAAACAAACCCAATAGTACGGCCCGAAACATGCTTGTAAAAATACATATAATTAACGGGAACCTATTTTACCCTATACTAAAACCAGCGCTTTTCAAATTCCCGACTCTTACTTAGGTTGAATAATAAATGCGTAAATCCAAACCAACCTATTTAAAATTAATCTGATTGTTTTTTCTGTCCAAATCGGCCATTCGCTGAGAGGGATCTAGTTCAATTCGTAAAAGATCTGAAACAGCGGTATTAACCGAAAATACATACCAAGGTTGGGTCCATTTCCAAGGCTCGTGTAAAAAAAATTTTTGTTCGTTACGTTCATTTTGTTTTGCACCCATCATCAGGTCCAAGGGAATGTAATGCAATTCCTGGTGTCCGTCTTTAAAGGTTAAAAGAATATCCTGGGGCATGGGCATAAATCCATTGTTTTTTAATCGTATCTGGGTTGCCCCAGGAATTTCCTGCCAAACACTGTCAACCCGGTAATCAATGGTTTTGGTGGAATGAATCCAAAAGTCCTTATACCAGTCCAGTTTTATACCGCTAAGGCGCTCCGCAATTCGAATAAAATCCGAGGGCTTTGGATGTTTAAATTTCCAGGCCTGGTAGTAGTTAATTAAAATTTTATCTCTGGTATCTGCCCCAACAATGTAACCAAGCTGTTCTAAAAATACAGCACCTTTGGAATACACCGCTGCACCGTATGCCGCATTGGTATTATAATGATCGGCATGCGTGGTTAAGGGTTCCTCGCGTCCGCTTTTAGCCAGGGCTTGATAGCTTTTGTAATCGTCGGTAAATGCAAAATTGCTGTCTTTTTTTAAATAGGCCGTAACGCGCGATTCTGCATATGTTGTAAAACCCTCGTCCATCCATGGGTATAACGATTCGTTGCTCGCCAAAACGCCGTAATACCAATTATGCAGCCATTCGTGCAACCATGCTCCAGGACCGTACAAAAGGGTGGCCATGGGATACTCCATACCGCCATCACCTCCGTGTATAAATGAAAACTGCTCATAGGGATAGGGTCCAAAGGTAGATTCGATATAGGGCAAGGCTCGTGCAGCTTCGTCCAAAACCTGTTCCCATTCTTCTGAGGCGGCAGTTGTAGGCTTGTACAAAAGGTGAAAAATTAAATTTGGACGAACGGTTTTGGTTTTATGAACAAATTCCGGATCGGCTGCCCATACAAAATCATGTACATTCGGAGCCATAAAATGCCAAGTAAGCTCATTACCAACCGAGGGTTTAACTTTAGTTCCGAGTTTTTCATAGCCGTATCCAATTTGGTCGGCATTAACCAGGTAACCGGTAGCCCCAAGGATATAGCTTTTGTCCAAGCTGATGGATACATCGAAATTACCCCAAACTCCGTAAAATTCTCGCCCCACATAAGGCGTTGGATGCCAACCGTCTTCATCGTATTCGCAAATTTTTGGATACCACTGACTCATCGAATAACGCACTTTGGTTTTTGGATGATCTCTGCCGCTGCGGCGAATTTGTAGGGGGGTTTGTGCGTTAAAAGAAATATCAAAAGTTGTTTTAGAGCGGGGCATGATGGGCCGATCCAACAACACCTCCAATATGGTTTCCCGTTCTTTAAGGATTTGGGAGCGTCCTTGAATTTTAACGGACTCTACCTTTAAATATCCAATTTCATCGGGTTTTAAATGTTGAATGCGGTCTTTTACGCGATTGTCCCAGTCGGGGTTTTTTCCAATAAACACGTTGCCCTGTCTGCGGCTTCGTTCGTCCATAGCACTTCCGGGCTGAAAAGCATTGTTGTACAAATGAAAAAATACCCTTCGCAGCGTATCGGGCGAATTGTTAAAATACTCCAGTTGTTGCACACCCTTATAGTGATGGGTTTGCACATTTAACTGCACCTGAATTTTATAATTGGCTTTTTGTTGCCAGCCTTGAGACTGCAGCTTTAATACACACAATAAAAAGCAGAGTGAAATAAAATAATTTACCCTAAAACGCATCGAAACCTAAAAAAACAACTTATTAAAATCCAACCCTTGTGTATTGATACTGAACAAACAGAATCTGCATATTAACGGGTAATCCATTTGGTAAATTTTTTTCCGGAAGGCGTAAAGTGCAGGGCAACGTAAGTTCCTTCGGGATAGTCTGAAAGATTAACGGTTAACTCCTCCGATTCAACATTTAACGAAAGCAATTTTTGTCCGAAGATAGACCAAACTTCAATTTTACCGCCGGGACTTAAATTTTTTAAAATCACTCGGCCGTTCATGCTTGGATTTGGAATAACATTAAACGATTGATTCTCCGTTTCCTCTAATCCGGTACAATTTACGACACTTACCGAGGCCGTTACTGTTTTGGCGCAGCCGGTCACCTGATCGGTATACGAATAGCTGCTGATAAAAGTCCCCGAAGTATTCGGAGAAAATACACCGTTAACAACATTGGCACCGGTATATACGCCTCCTGCAGGTGTACCGTTTAATTGCAGGGTGCTCCCTCCCGTTGATTTGGTACAAATGG
>CAWUNH010000091.1:0-5776 GCA_963923435.1 uncultured bacterium | reverse complement strand
GCGGCATAGCCAATTAATAAAATTAAAAATGCCGTATTAAATACATTGTAATTTGAAAAACGAATGGGCTTGGATAGGGTTCCGTTTAATTTAAGGTAAGCAATTACACTGCCGCTAAAGGAGACCGAACCAATAACCAGTCCGGCAATTATAGTAGCCATTAGGCCATAAGGAAAACCATTTAACAGAAACATTAATCCGGTTAAGGGATTGGATAAACTCTGATAGAGGTGCTGCAATTCTATTATTGAAATTAATGCAGCACAGGCGCCGCCCATACCGTTAAACATTGAAACAAGTTCAGGCATTTTGGTCATTTGTACTTTTTTTGCCGTGTACCAACCGATGAGGGTTCCACAGAGCAAGGCTGCCGAAAGCACTCCGTAAACACCCGGGGAAATCGACTTTAAGGCGCCCTGTTGGTCGGTGTGTAAAAAAATACTTGCCAAAATAGAAATGAGCATACCAAAGGCGGCTACTGCATTTCCTTTGCGTGCATTTCGGGGGCTCCCCATCATTTTTAAACCAATAATAAAGGTTAATGCACCCAATAAATAGCAAAGGGTTTTTATTCCGGTATAAATAGTTGCAGTTGGTTCCATGAATTATTTTTTCTTTTTAAACATTTCTAACATGCGGTCGGTAACCACAAATCCGCCCACTACATTCAGCGTTCCTAAAAACACTGCCAAAAAGCCCAGGCAATATTCTAAAAAACCGGGATGCTCCATATTAAGTAAAACAATAATAGCACCCACAATAACCACTCCGTGTATGGCATTGGCGCCCGACATAAGGGGCGTGTGCAATACGGTGGGAACGCCGCCGATAACCTCAATTCCCACAAATACCGAAAGTAAAATAAAGTACAACATCATTTGATGTTCTGTAATCCATTGAAAAAGCGTTTCCATAGTTTTTTAATTTGAGTTTAGTAAAGTTGGATGCACGGGCTGACCGTTATAAACCATTAGTGAGCCTTTTGTAATTTCTTCTTCGCGTTCCCAACGCAAACCATCGGGACCCGCCAAGTGAAGCAATAAAGTAGCAATGTTTTTTGCATACAATGCACTTGCGTTTAAAGGCAAGAGTGCCGGCAAATTACTTTCGCCAACCATGGTAATTCCTTTAAATTGATAGGTTTCGTTTAGTCGGGATCCAAACACGTTGCCGCCTTGTTCTACCGCCATGTCAACAATAACGCTGCCGGCTCGCATTCCGTCCAGCATGGCTTCGGTAACCAGCAGCGGGGCTTTTTTTCCAGGAATTAATGCGGTGGTAATTACCACATCGGCCTCTTGTACATGTTTGGTAACCAGTTCCTGTTGGCGTTTTAAAAAGTCTGCACTCAGCTCTTTCACATAACCCCCTTCTGTTTTAACCGAGGCATCTTGTTTTACTTCAATAAATTTTGCTCCCAGCGATTCTACTTGTTCTTTGGTTTCGGGGCGGATGTCACTAACCTCTACAATGGCACCCAGGCGTTTTGCAGTAGCAATGGCTTGTAATCCGGCTACACCGGCCCCAAAAATTACCACCTTAGAGGGTTTTATGGTACCGGCGGCCGTGGTCATCATGGGAAAAATTTTTCCTAAATGTTCCGTGGCCAGTAAAACGGCTTTATATCCGGCTAAATTGGCTTGAGAAGAAAGGGCGTCCATTTTTTGTGCACGCGATATGCGCGGAATGGCATCCATACTAAAGGCCGAAATTCCGGCAGATTTACATGCGGCAATTAATTCGGGATGCGTAGAGGCATACATAAACGATATTAATACCGATTGGGCTTTCATTTTTAATATAAGCGCTTCGGCCGGCGCATTTACCTGAAGCAAAATATCGGATTGGCTTAACACCGCTTCGGCCGAGCACAATTCGGCTCCAGACATTTGGTATTGTGCATCCGAGTAACCGGCTAAAATACCGGCACCGGCCTCAATTCGAATGCCAAATCCTTTTTTAACCAAATCGGCGGTAACTTCGGGGCTCAGGGCCACACGGTTTTCTTTGTGTTTGGTTTCTTTAATGGTTCCCAGATAGATCATAAACGAATGCAATGTTAAACTAAAATTTTATTTTTATATACACATAACCAGATTATTTTTTTAAAAGTTGAGGACGGCGATTTTGAGTGCGTTCCATGCTTTGTTCCATACGCCATTGTTCAATAGCACCGGCATGGCCGCTGAGTAAAACCGGAGGCACGCTCCAGGAATTAAATTCGGCAGGACGCGTATACACAGGCGGGGCAATTAAATTGTCCTGAAACGAATCGTTGAGTGCCGACTGCTCGTCGCCCAATACCCCCGGAATTAAGCGTATGAGGGCATCGGCAATAACCGCAGCGGCCAACTCTCCTCCGCTTAATACATAATCTCCAATGCTGATTTCACGGGTAATTAAATGTTCCCGAACCCGTTCATCGATGCCTTTGTAATGACCGCACAACAAAATGATGTTGCCATGAACCGACAATTGATTGCAAAGGGCCTGGCTTAGAGGCGTTCCGTCGGGGCTGGTATAAATGATTTCATCGTACGAACGTTGTTTTTTTAAGTCTTCCAAACAATTATAAATGGGTTCAATCATTAAAACCATACCGGCGCCTCCACCGTAAGGGTAATCGTCAATTTGACGCTGTTTTTGAGTAAGGGCATAATCGCGCAATGCAATCACATGAACTTCTGCCTTTTGTTTGTCACGGGCACGCTTAATTATAGAATGGTTAAAAAAGCTCTCCATTAATTCCGGCACAGCCGATATAATATCAATGCGCATTTTTGGAGTTAAGGGGATTAAACGTAAGCTGAACCTGGGTTGCCGAAACCGTTCGGTTTAAAAAACAAGCCGCCATAGAATTAAAAAGTTCCGGCTCTTCTGTTGTAAAAAAACGGGTTTCGCGGTTTAAAATACAGTTTTGTGCAATTTCCGGATGCTTGTGCAAATACCGCTTAAGCGCATGGGCTACCACGGGACCTTGCGAAATTAATCGGGCCTTGGATCCGATTTCGGCCGCCAGTTGTTTTTCTATAATCGGGTAATGGGTACAGGCCAGCACAACCGTATCAATTTTGGCAGATTGTTTAAACAGCGCCTGAATGTATTGCGAAATAAATAATTGCATGGCCGGCGAGTCCTGTTCCTGATTTTCAATTAATGGAACCAACATGGGACAGGCCTGCTGGTATACCTTAAGCCCTGGAAAAAAACGTTCTATTTCAATTTTATAGGAATTTGATTTTACAGTGCCGCTGGTTCCTAAAATTCCAATATGGTTGCTGTGGGTCCATTCGCCCATATGCTCGGTGGTAGGTCTTATTACGCCCAATACTTTTCGATCGGGCCAGTATTTAGGAAGGTCTTGCTGTTGAATGGTTCGAAGGGCTTTGGCCGATGCGGTATTGCAGGCTAAAATAACCAGAGGGCATCCGGCCTTAAATAAAAAATCAAGCGCCTCCAGGGTATATTGATGAATCACTTCAAAACTCCGCGATCCGTAGGGCGCCCGGGCATTATCGCCCAGATAATAAAATTGAAATTCAGAAAGTTCTTGGCTCAGCGCGTTTAAAACGGTAAGTCCACCAAAACCGCTGTCGAATACCCCAATGGGACCTTTAATCATATATCAGCAGGGCTTAGGGTTTTAATTTTTTTAAAGACTTTAAAAAGAGAAAGTTTTTGGGTTTCAAAGGAACTGCAGGCAGCAAAGGATTCACGTTCTTTTAACAAGGCTTTTCTCAAACGAATGTATTGAAAAAATGCCTTTAAATGCAGCGGCGTTCCTAAAAACAAGCGAAAGCAAGCGCTTATTAAAACAATCCCATGATACGCAAACATATGGGGGGCAGGCAAGTGCAATGCGTGTAACAGGTGGCGGTTGCGTTTTGAAATGGTTCGTACATGGTAAGCATTAATTTTTTGAATGGTAGCCGACAGCTGATGGTAACCCACCGCTTCGGGGTGCGCGTACAATTCCCAGCCGGCCCTCCAGCATCGTAGGCCAAGGTCTACATCTTCCGAATAAAAGGGATTAAACAATTCACAAAACCCGTTTAATTGCAAAAAAGCCTCCCTTCGAACCAGCGCATTGGCTCCGGATAAAAACAATGTGGGTAAAGGAGCATGTTGCGAATAGGCATTGGCATTGCATTGAATAAAAAGCCGGTTTTTTAAAATGGGAATTTTTGCTCCGTCTTGATTTTGATGAGTATGGGGATCTTGGATAAGCCCCATAACACCAAATACCCGAGGAAAATCAAACAATTTTAATAGCGGACGAAAATAGCCTTCACTTAAGTGTAAATCAGAATTTAAAATTAAAACCAATTCTTTTTTTGCCAGTTGCATTCCCCGGTTAACATTTCCTGCAAAACCCGAATTTTGTGCCGAGGTTACTAAAATTACGGAGGGCTTATGGTTTTTAATAACAGAAACCGAGTCATCGGTCGAAGCGTCGTCACTTACAATAATTTCAAAATCTTTAATTCCACTGGTTTGTAAGGCAATAAGGGCCTTGTCAATGGTTTCAAGAATAATGGCAGCTCCATTATAATTCGGAATTAAAACCGAAATGCTTTTTTCGACGGGTGTAAACAAAATCAAATTTACAATTTAAAGTTAAAAAATTAATTTTTTAGCCATAACAGGCGGCATACGAAAAGGTACATTTATTCGTTATATAAACGCTATGCTACGTTGGGTTTGGGGGATTGTTTTTTCTTTAACGCTTGTAATTGCAACACCGCAAATGCAACGCCGTACTTTTGTTCAACACGAATGCGGATTTTTTGCAGGAGGATCGTATTATTTGGGAGATTTAAATCCACTGGGGCATTTTAAATTTTCTAAACCGGCCACCGGATGTTTTTACAGAATGGCCATTAGCCACCGCTATGCCCTGCGCATGGCATTTATGTCGGGCCGCATTGCAGCCGACGATGCCTCCAGTTTAGAACCCTTTCAAACAGAGCGTAATTTAAGGTTTAGTGCGCCCCTTTACGAAGCGGCTTTAACCGGAGAATTTAATTTTGTAGAGTATCGAATTGGCAATAAAACAGACCGTTTTTCATTTTATATTTTTTCAGGATTGGCAGCCTATTACTACCAGCCTCAGGCCATCATTAACAACCAAACGGTTAATTTAAATGAACTTAAAACCGAGGGCCAAAGTACGGCCTATGCCAATTACGGATACTCGCTTCCATTTGGAGTGGGCATAAAATTTAATTTGGGAAACCGGGCCGGTATTGCGCTGGAATGGGGATTGCGCAAAACGTTTAACGATTATTTAGACGATGTAAGTACCGTTTACAAGGTAACGGACATTGCGGGCATTGCACAAAACCGAACCGGTTCCATGCGTGGAAATCCTAACAATACCGACTGGTACAGTTTTTACGGATTTCAGTTTAACTTTAAACTACCCTCCCGACGCGGTCCTTGTTACAGCAACAGCTCGGGGTATTTTAAAAAAATTAAAAACATTAAATTATCTAGTCCTTCGATATTTTTATCGCGATAGTGCGCAATTCGGCATCCGAAATTTCTAACACATAAAATCCTTTGGGATACGATTCAAAAGACCAGCTGTATTGATTTTTTGCCGCATCAAACACCCAGCATTTCTGTTCGACACATTTGCCTTCCATGGTAAGTAATTTTGCTTGAATTCGCTTACCGGGTTTGCAATGGATAAATTGCAATTGCAGTTGCGAGACAACCGGATTGGGAAACCAGTGCAACTGTGTTTCTCCTAACGCAATGGTTTTGGAAACCG
>CAWUNH010000090.1:0-5794 GCA_963923435.1 uncultured bacterium | reverse complement strand
CAACCCTTTCAATGGCCTGATGAAATTTAAAACAATCTTCGACCGTGTAATCCAAACGGTTTAAGGCCCGGTGTTTATAATCTCGGTAATTATTAAATCCGGCGTTAAGGGCCATTTGATGGCGCTTATCAATCATTTGCGAAAGCAGTTCATTAAAAAATTCTTCGTCCTGTGCGCGTCGATCTTGAATTTTAAAATACATCTGTTCCCTAATTTCGCGCCGGGGGTTTTTTAAAAACACCGAGGCCTGTTGAAGGGTTAGTGTGTTTCCTTCGTGTTCTATCGTTTGAGAACCGCAACGGGTGCCATAGCTTTGTTCTAAATCCTGCAGTTCGGTTTGCAGACTTATATTGTTTGGCCTGTACAGATCGAGCTCGGTTTCAATATTTTTTTTTAGTATTTCAAATCCGGGTTCCTTAAACTGATTTGCATAGGAACAGCTGTGTATTTTACGATTGAGTGCATCGGAGGCTTCCAGCCATTTGGGCTGAATGGTTTGAACAAAATCTAGATAGCGGTTTTTAGAGTGTTCGTCGGCTGTATTACAGGTCATGCGAATATACCGCCATCCTAAATCCTCGCTAATAAACCTGCTAAGTTCGTCCCATTGTGCCAGCCAAGTTTTAAATGTGCTAAGGCTGGA
Source organism: uncultured bacterium (assembly GCA_963923435.1). Lineage (GTDB taxonomy): Bacteria > Bacteroidota > Bacteroidia > B-17B0 > Aurantibacillaceae > Aurantibacillus. Next base: position 5,151 of record CAWUNH010000090.1, on the reverse strand, counting down.
AAGCTCTGTATTTAAAAGTTGATTAATATAGGAATCCAAATCGGTCCAAGAATTAAGTTGTAATTCGGGTTTTATAAACAATCGGGGCATGGAATAAAGGTAAATAAACTCTTGGCCTCCGTAAATTTAATTTACTTTTGAGCAAACATGCACCCCGTTGTATACGAAAGTTCCGGATGGCGATACTTACAAAAAACGCTGCTGCAATCCAATGTTCCTTTGTATTTAATTTACGATGCCGGATTGCCCAAAGCTTTAATTTCATACACCCTTAACCAGTGCCCTGTTTTAAAAACCGCAATACCATTGGAAATACCCAATGCAGAGGCGGGAAAATCGTTAATGGGACTTAAACGGCTTTGGAATTTTTGGCTTAAACATCAGGCAACACGACAGTCTCAGGTAGTAGTTCTGGGCGGGGGCGCACTGACCGATGCCGTTGGATTGGCGGCAGCGCTCTATAAACGGGGCCTGCGATGCTCCTACATCCCTAGTACTTTGGTTGGTATGGTAGATGCGGCCATTGGTGGCAAAACGGCCATTAATTACCAGGGCCTTAAAAACAGTTTAGGTTTGGTGGTTTTGCCTGAAACCGTTGTAATAGATCCATTTTATTTATCCTCTCTGTCTGCAGCACAATACCACGATGGCTGGATTGAATTGTGTAAAACCGCCCTGGTTCACTCTTCGTCTCTTTGGAAAAAAACAATACGTTGCAAATCTCCAAAAACAGAATTGATTCAAGCCGTTATTCAAGTAAAGCAAAAACTCTGTGAACAGGATATTAACGACCAAGGCGTGCGTCAAAAATTAAATTACGGCCATAGCCTGGGTCATGCTTTGGAAGCCTGGGCTCGAAAACAAAAAAAAGCAATGTCTCACGGTGCAGCGGTAGGTTGGGGAATTCTTTTAGAAAATGAAATTGCAGTTCGAATGAAAATCATGCGTGCAGATTCGGCAAAAGAAATTGCCCAGGCGCTGAAACCATACCTGCCAACATTTAAAAATTTAAACCCCAAAACAGGAGATCTATTAAAGTTTTTAAAACAGGATAAAAAAAACCAAATTGCAAACATACAAATGACCCTGCTTAAATCTCCGGGTCGTGCTTTGGTGGGGGTTAGGGTACCCGAAGCCATCATTCGCGATGTTTTAAACGAGTTCCCGTATGTTGCAGGTTAGCAAAGGTAATCCCAAACCAGGAGCTCCCCCGCTGGTTCTGCCAAAATCTAAAAGCATTGCCAACCGCTTGTTAATTTTAAATTTACTATACGACTGCCCTTTACCCCTTGATTTGGGAGAAGCCCGCGATACCCAGATTTTAATGCGGGCCCTTCAACAGGTCCAAAACACGGGCATAGTAAATATTGAAGATGCAGGAACCGCGATGCGTTTTTTAACAGCAGCCCTAAGTGTCCGCCCGGGCCAATACCGGTTGTTGGGAACAGCCCGCATGCACGAGCGACCCATGGCTCCCCTGCTGCTTGCGCTTAAATCGTTGGGAGCAGATATCCATTGCGAAGTTCGGGAAGGTTTTGCGCCACTCTCCATTCGCGGAAAATTATTAAAGGCCTCTTCCATTGCTGTTGATACCCAGTTAAGCAGCCAGTTTATCAGCGCTTTGTTAATGGTTGCTCCGGCATTGCAGTGTTCGCAAATTACAATGAACGGACCCGTCGTGTCGCGGCCATACATTGCCTTAACTGCCCAGCTCATGCAAAACATGGGCTGGCCCATAGCAATTATGGAACAATCCCTGCACATCGGAGAGCGGCAATCGACTTATGCCCCTAGCATTGAAGTAGAACCGGACTGGAGCGGAATTGCTTATTGGTACAGCCTGGTAGCCTTGAGTCCAGAACCCATAAAAATTAGTTGCAAAAATTTTAAAGCCCAAAGTCTTCAGGCCGATGCGGTTTGTGAACGTATTTTTTTTCAATTGGGCGTTCTTACCGAATATACCAGCGAAGGCCTCTGTTTGAGTAATAAACCTACGTCTACCGTGTTTTTAGAATGGAATTGCCGGGATTGCCCCGATTTAGTCCCTGCATTGATTTGCTGTTGTGCCGCACTTGGCATTTCAGCCAAACTTAAAGGTGTTTCGCATTTGGCCTACAAAGAGAGTAACCGGCTGGAGGCTTTAAAGCGCGAATTGGGCCGGCGGGGTTTTCAACTTCGGCTGGACGAAGACCTGCTTTTTTTACCCGCCTCCAATCCAATTCCAATTCATTCGGTGATTTCGAGTTACCAGGATCACCGACTGATCATGTGCTTTATCCCCTGGATTGTACGCGGTTGGACCTTTGATGTGCCAGATCCAGAGACGGTTCATAAATCTTACCCAAGTTACTGGGATCATTTAAAACAACTGGGTTTTGATGTACTTTTACTTAAGAAATGAGCGCGTCCAATTCAAATTCCTCCTCCGAAATGAGTTTTTTACAGCATTTGGATGTGTTGCGCCGCCATTTGTTTCGAAGCGCATTGGTAATAGCCACATTGGGCATACTGGCGTTTTGTTTTAACAATGTTTTATTTGATTTGATTTTGTTTGGACCCTTACGTCCCGATTTTATTACCTATGTGCAGTTTTGTAAGCTTGGTCATGCTTTGCATTTGGGCTCTGTAATGTGTTTTGACATACAGCCCACCCATTTACAAACCCTCTCGGTATCGGAACAGTTTTTTAATCACATGTGGATTGCATTTGTTGCCGGATTAATTTTAGGATTTCCATTTTTATTGTGGGAATTGTGGCGGTTTGTTAAACCCGCACTTAAAGATCAGGAGATTGCTCCGGTTCGTGGATTTATTTTTATTGCCTCGGTATTGTTTTTAATTGGAATTTTATTTGGTTATTATTTAATATTTCCTTTAAGCTATAATTTTTTGGTTCATTATAAATTGTCAGATTCGGCAATTGTTCAAACCAACAATACCCTGGATAATTATATTTCCATGATTTCCACCATGACATTAGTGGCCGGCTTAATTTTTGAATTGCCGGTATTGGTTTACTTTTTATCCCGCATGCGGCTTGTTACTCCGTCATTTATGCGCAAGTACCGAAAACATGCAGTTGTTATAATTTTAATTTTAGCGGCCGTAATAACTCCCAGTCCGGATGTAACCTCTCAAATGATTGTAGCCTTACCCATGTACCTGCTTTACGAAATCAGCGTCTATGTTTCGGCCTGGACCATTAAATCAAAATCCTCATGAACCCAGAAGAATTTGAATTGTACCGTGCCACCATGAATGCCAAGCTAATGGACCAAAACAATTTGGTTTTAAAACGCTTGTTTAGCTTAGATGCACAAACCTACAGCGAGGGGGCTTTGTCGGTTAAAACAAAAGAGCTTTTAGGATTGGTTAGCAGCATGGTGCTGCGCTGCGACGACTGTGTTCGTTACCATTTAATTCAGTGCAAAGCATGTGGTTTAAGCACGGCCGAATTAATGGAATGTTTTGCGGTTGCCAACATGGTGGGCGGCAGCATTGTTATACCGCATACCCGTCGTGCGCTGGAATTTTGGGAACAACTCCATTTGTAAGATGCCGTTTGGTTTACTCTTTTTGGTTTTTGGTTTTTGCTTTTTTACCAAAGCTCAAAATCTGTACGAAGTGTCTTTAACTTCTTGTTCGCAAGATCAAATTACAATTTTATTTAGGCCCGAACCAACGGGATTAAAAGACACGCTGGTGTTTTCGTTTCCTGCCACCGTACCGGGAACTTACGATACTCAGAATTATGGACGCTTTGTTACCTCACTGATGGCGTATACCGAACAACATATTCCCTTAAAAATTAAACGTAAAGGACCCAACCGCTGGTTTATATACAATTCAAAACAATTGCATCACATCCGTTATGAAGTTGAAGACATCATGGATAAAAAAATAGCTTCTCATCCCATTTTTCAACCAGCTGCAACGGCATTTATTGAAAATCAATTGTTTTTATTAAACGGGGGCGGCGTATTTGGATATCTGGAGGGAGAGGAACAAAAATCTATTTTATTGCGTATTCAAAAGCCACAAGAGCTATACGGCCTGAGCGCCTTAAACCAAAGCCAGGCAAATGATACCCTGCAAGAGTTTACAGCTTACAATTACCACCAGCTCATTGACAGCCCTTTAATGTTTTCAAAACCGGATACGGTACAGTTTTTTGTAAATAAAACTGCCGTAACTCTGAGTGTGTTTGACGTACAGGGCCGGCGGCTTGCAAAAACCCTTTTTGCGGCATTACAGCGGGACATGAAAGCCGTTGCGCAGGTTTTACCCAGTCTTCCGGTTCAACGGTATCATTTTATGGTTTACATTGACGATTTGCGGGAACTGGGTCAGGTAATTAATGGTGGCTCAATGCCCTTTATTAAAAAAATTAAACTGGCGTTTAAATTTAAAAATTTAGGAATAGGCGCCCTTGAACATGGAAATTCTTCGGTGTATTATTTGGGTGATTTTGGAAATTCAACAGCATTGCCCGAATTAAGCTTAGAATCGCAGCTAAGCAGTGCCGCCATTCATGAGTTTATGCACATTATTACGCCGCTGGGTTTGCACTCAGAAGCCATTGGAAATTTTAATTACAACCGGCCGGTAATGAGTCGGCACCTGTGGCTCTATGAAGGCGTTACCGAATATTTTGCCCATTACATTAAATACAAAGGCGGTGTTTACACCGAAACGGAATTTTTAACTGCGATGGAGCAAAAACTTCAATCGGGAGAGCATTTTCCGTTTCAAAAAATGTCTTTTACCGAAATGAGTGCCCACGTACTTGAGCCTGGCTATAAAAATTATTATACACAGGTATATGAACGCGGCGCTGCCCTGGCTTTTTTACTGGATGCCGAAATACAAAAACTCAGCCGTAATAAATACACCTTGCTGGACCTGGTACTCGAATTAAATGCGGCATACGGACCCAAGCGTTCGTTTAAAGAAGACGAAGGTTTTGAGCTGTTTATACAACGGGTTCATCCGCAATTGGCTGATTTTTTTACCCGTTACATCGATGGAAAAAATGCCTGGGAACCCAATTTACAACTGGAAGCACTGGGTTTGCATTACTACGACCGCTTTACCGAACAAGCCTGCCTAAAACCCACAACAGACAATGATTTGGTTGTAAAATCCATTAAC
>CAWUNH010000089.1:0-5815 GCA_963923435.1 uncultured bacterium | reverse complement strand
CATTCCGGTCGTTGGGGGGCTATGTTGCTAAAATAAAAACAATCGTGCATACTTTCTGCCGACCAGGCCATGTCGGCGGCCGGAGCCAGATGACCTTTATCAAAACCACTTTTTTTATAATCGCTATTACGGGCTGTACCTTCCTTAAATCCGGAGTCAAATAAAAATTTTGAAGCACGTTTAACCTTGGGGCCATTTACGTAATTGGGTACTAATTCATAGTACACCCAGGTAGCCAGTTTGGTTTTGGAATTAAAACTTAATGTGAAACCATGGTAGGCTTTGAGCTCATCGTGGGCTTGTGGTTTAGGGCAGCCGGTACAATAACTCTGAGCTTGAAGGGAAAAAAGCTGAAACACAATCCAGCTCATTGAAAAGAAAATAACTTTAGAAATCACAAGCGGTTATTGGGTTACTAAATATACAAAAACAAAAAAGCTCCCTAGCGGAGCTTTTTTGATACAACGATTTTTATTTAGTGTGCACTTAAATAATCGGCCACGCCTTTGTGGTCGGCCTTCATGCCTTCTTTTCCTTTACTCCAGTTTGCGGGACAAACCTCGCCGTTTTTTTCAAAAAACTGCAAAGCATCCAACATCCGAAGGGCTTCGTCAACATTTCTTCCCAAAGGAAAATCATTAATTAACTGATGCCGAACAGTACCGGATTTGTCAATTAAATACAATCCTCGGAACGCAATCATAGGACCCGTTGCAATTATTTGTCCGTTATCATCCGCATCGTAATCTCCGCAGAGCGTACCATAGCTAAGGGAAATGGTTTTGGTAGTGTCGGCAACAATGGGATATGTGATTCCTTTAATTCCTCCGTTTTTTTTATCCATTTGAAGCCAGCCCCAGTGACTTTCTTCTGTATCGGTGCTGCAAGCAACAACCTCGCACTGACGAGATTTAAAGGCACTTAATTGTTCTTGAAAGGCATGCAGTTCGGTTGGACATACAAAAGTAAAATCCTTGGGATAAAAGAAAAATATTACATGGCTTTTACCAACATACGATTCCAGGCTAAAATTGGAAACAATTTCTCCGCCGTTAATTACTGCCCCTGCTTTAAAAGCCGGTGCTTTTTTTCCTACGAGTGATGACATAATTTTATTTTTAAAGTTACCAAATGTAACAACTGAATGCATGGTTTGTTTTGTTAAATTAGTAAAAATGCTAAAACCCTTTTTTTTTGCTGATAAAATTGAGGCTGGTTGCGATGAGGCCGGAAGAGGCTGTTTGGCAGGGCCGGTTGTAGCAGCCGCAGTTATTTTACCCTCTAAATTTATCTTAACAGGTTTAAACGACAGTAAAAAGTTAAGTGCCTCACAACGCGCTGACCTGGAGCCTCAAATTAAATCGCAGGCTTTGGCATGGGCCATTGCAGAGGTGAGTTGTCAAGAAATAGATCGTTTGAATATTTTAAACGCTTCGTTTCTTGCCATGCATCGGGCCATTCAGTCTTTAAAAATTGTACCAGAGTTGCTTTTAATAGACGGCAATCGATTTAATTCCTATAAGCAAATTCCGCACCAGTGTGTTATTAAAGGAGATGCCGAATACTGCGCAATTGCAGCTGCCAGTGTGCTGGCTAAAACTGCCAGGGACCGTTTAATGGAGCAATTGCATAAGCGTTATCCCCAATACGGATGGAATTCCAATAAAGGCTATCCCACCAAAAAACACCGCAAGGCTATAGCCGAGTTTGGTTCGTGTTTACAACATCGCAACAGTTTTACCTTGTTGCCATAGCCACCGGAGAATCCGTTTTAAAACCGGTTTAAAATTTAATTTGTGGTTTAAAAAAATTTTAGATGCGGAGACGGCGAGATTCGAACTCGCGATACAGTTTCCCGTATACAAACTTTCCAGGCTTGCTCCTTCAACCACTCGGACACGTCTCCTTTAAAAGCGTTCAAAATTAAAAAAATCCTTAATGTAAAACGATTAAATTGGGAATTTTCACTCCAGAAGCCTTCAGCCAGTAGTTACGGTTGGCTTCATTGGGCAGCGTCCAATAAGGGGTAAAGGCTCCAGGTGAGGTTGCAGAATATCCGTTTATGCAGGTTTTTCCGGTTCGCTGAGCAGCCAGCATTGCATCCAATTGGTAATCGGCGCCCAAACCCTCCGGATGAAGCGGTTCGTACGAAAAAATTTTTGCAAGGGGATATTTTTGCAATTCAAAACAAATTTTATTAATGCGTTGGAGGCTCAAGTGTTTTTCTCTTCGGTGAATATTATCCGGTTGAACGTAATTATCCAAAACCAGAAAAAGCATGCATAAAATTCCCATTAACGTTCTTTTTTGAGGAAACCGTTGGTTTAATGTTTGAAGGGCATAAGCAAGCCCGGCCCCAAAAAAAATTAAATGTACGTTAATAATACGTCCCAAGGACTTCATGGAAGCAAATCCGGGAACCTGATACCAAAGTTTGTAAATGGAATAATCACCCAAACGCAACACACTCACAAACAAGCCTAAAAAAATTAATAATAGAAAAAGATTCGATTTACGAGGATTTTTAAGAGCACGAAACATCCAAAAAGCAATACCCCCCCAGGCCATCATACCCGGAAAAATCATGTGGTCCCAGTATGCAGGAACATGGGTATACCAGCCAAACAATACATCCCAAAACAAACTGCCCTTCCAGCTTGAAAAATAAGACCACAGCGTTGGAATGCTGTCTGCAACCAATGGGTAGGCGTGCATCGATACCTGCCGGGCTCTTTGCAGGTAGGGAATGGCCAGTGGTAAAACGGCCAATAAGCCCACCAGAGGAAGACAAAGCAAGCCGATTTTGTACCAGCGCGAATTCGATTTAAAAACAGAATAGCCCTTGTTAAAAAAACTAAGGGCAAATCCTAAAACAAAAACCATTAAACTTAAAAATCCTAAATAAATACCGCAATACCATTGCCAAACCCAAAACAATAAAGCGGCATAAAGATGTTTAAGCCGATGGCTTTGGTTGAACAAATACAAATAACCCAGCATTAACGGAATTGGGAATCGTGCAAATACCTGCGCATGGGCCATTTGACTTTGCAATCCAAGGGAGCAGCAAAATAAAAGGGCTCCACAGGCCGCAGCCCAGGAATCGTTGAACACCTTTTGTAAAAACCAATAAGCTGCGAGGTAATTTAATCCCTGTATAAATACAAACCATAATTGAAAACTGGTTTCCAGCAAGTACAAATTAAAACGCGCATCTATTAAATCGCCGGGATAAAACGAAAAATCCAGTTGCGTTACTGCAAGGCTAAATAAAAATAAACTAACCGCTAGGCCCAAAAAAAAAGGCCAGTGCTTTGTAAACTGGCCTTTTAATGTAAAAAGAATTGGATTATTGGGTAAGGGATTTAAAATTGGCATCGTCTCGTACTTTCAAAAACTCAACATCGTCTTTGGCATAGGCTTTAAGACGGGGATCTTTGGACGTTGCCGATTTAAGCAAATCCATTGCTCCGTTGGTGTTGGACAGCCGCATCTGGGCAATCGCTTTTAAATAATCAATGGAGGCATTGGGTGTTTCCCCAAGCGTGTTTAATAAAGTAGCTGCATCCGAAGCATTGCCGTTTAAAAGTTGAGCTAAGGCCTTGTTGTAACTTGGTTTTTCACCCATACCTTGCAATGCCTCACTGTACAATCCCAGTCGAATGGCATAAATGCTTTGGTTGTAGTTCGATTCGGGGGAACCCGAGCGTTTATAAAAATCCATTGCTTCCGGCCAACGATCTTGCTTTGCCGCACACAATCCCAAATTATTTAATACAGCGGGTTGGTTGGGGTCAATAGAAAGAGCACGTTTAAAGGCGCCTTCGGCTTCTGATAATTGGTTGTTGAGTAAAAGCATGCATCCTAAATTATTTGCCATTCTCCAATCCTTTGGAAATCGAATTTCCCCTTTTTGAAAGAGTCTAATGCGGGCCTGTAAGTCTGATTCCAGCCCACCTCCTAAAATCAATTCATCGGCACTCAAACTATCCGGATTCGTAAGTATGGAGGCTTGTATTTCTGTGCGAGATTTTGCTGGAATTTTACCATTTAAAGTAATTTCAGAGCGGCGCAAGCGGGGTAATATGTCTTGCTTTAATTCGGTATATGTTTCGGAGAGGTTCATAATTTCAGAACGTCGCTGATTGGGGTCTTTGTATAGAGTTAATACTCGGAGTATTAAGTCCCGGTCGGCCATTTTAGACTGCTCCATTAAAGATTTAAAACCCTCCCAATCTTCTAGAGTTTCTTGTGTTTGATAGTCGGAAGCTTGCTTTCCAGTTGTTAAGGTTTTACCAGTTTGTTTTTTAAACAATGCAATCATGGCTGTTACAGAGGCTTGTGCGCGGTCTTTTGCCAAGTCGGTATTTTTTTCTGTTTCTCCGTCGGGAGAGGCATAGGCAGAAATTTTAACCGATTCAAAGCGGGCATTATTTGGTAATTTTTTTAAAAAATCAGCAAAGTCCTTCATTTCTTTGGAGCTCAATTCGCTAGATTTTACTGAGGACTGGTTTAAATCAAAATAAATATGGGTTTTTATGGCCAAAGGCTGATCGGGGAGGGTTTGAGAAGTTTCAGAATCCAGTTGGGCGTTACCAAAAACCATTTGCTCATCGTGTTTTAAAAGCAAGGACGTTGCCATAATACCCTGGGCAATACTGCGGGGCTCAAAGGTTGCGGTTTTACTGGAAGCAGAACCCGTTACGCGAACTTCGAGTTTTGCATTGCGCATAATAGGTTCAAATGCAAAACGTTCAGAACTGTAACTAAAGGCACCACCGGTGGCATATCCAATTTTTTGACCGTTGCCAACTCCTTTTTCACCTATAAGGGTAATGGGACGGAGGGCTTTTTCTTTTCCGCCGGCGTATACAATAACCGGTGTAGCAACAAGGGTTACTTTTTTTGCAAAGAGTTTTTCTGCAAACTTACCACTAAAGCTAAATTGTACTGAATCACCATGCATTTCCAATGGGTTGGGATTTACAGTATAGCTAAATTCGGATTGGCGCTTTACCATTTTAGCAAGCCCGTTACAGGCTGAAAAAACCAATGCTCCCGCAAATAGGCTAAGTCCAAATTTTAATGTTGTATTCATATAATTGTATTAAGTTCCAAATATATTAAATAAAATCAAGTTAAGAGAGGGGGGCTGCACCGAATTGATTAATTTTGCAATCGTAAATGTCAACTTCATCGGCGATTGCACTTCCTTATAATAAAGTATTTGCTTTTGGAATGTTGCTTAAACCCCGACTGTCGTTATTGGTGGTATTTTCCGCAGTAATTACGTACATAACGGTTACACCTCAAATTAAGCCGCTTAGTGTTTTAGGTTTAAGTTTGGGAGGTTTTTTAATTACAGGCGCTGCCAATGCAATTAACCAAATTATGGAGCGTTCCACCGACCGTTTGATGGATCGTACCCGAAACCGCCCCCTGCCGCTTCAGGTTATTGCTCCAGGCGCAGCGGTAATATTTTCAATAATTATTGTTTTTCTTGGTTTGGCCGGTTTATGGTTTTTTACCGGAATGCTGCCGGCAATTTTAGGATTGATATCCGTGGTATTATACGCATTTGTATATACACCGCTTAAATTACACAGCCCGTTATCGGTTTTAGTTGGAGCATTTCCGGGAGCTTTACCCACCTTAATTGGAGGATTTTCAGGCAGTTCAAGCGTTTTTCAATACCAATTATCCATTTTATTATTTCTGATTCAATTTTTTTGGCAATTTCCACATTTTTGGTCCTTGGCTTGGTTTAATAACGACGACTACCTTCGGGCCGGCTTTCATTTGTTACCTTCTCGGG
>CAWUNH010000088.1:0-5847 GCA_963923435.1 uncultured bacterium | reverse complement strand
ATCCACAGCGCCGTAATTGCTCTTAAAGAAGTTTTACTCAAATGCGGTGGTTACGATCCACTAGCGCATACCTTTGAAGATCATTTGCTCTGGACCAAGGTTATTGAGTATGGAAAAGTCTGCAATTTAAATGCGGTTTTAGTTCGGGTGCGGTTAAATGCGCAATCCGTTACCAGCGATGAACGCATGCGGGGTGCAAGGTTTTTAAGCTTACGTCAAGACATTTTAAATCGTAAAGGCACGGTGTCCGAAACCGAAGGAGCAGCCCTGCGGGCCATCTTATTAAAACAAAACGCTACCAGTGAAAAAGCAATGGGATACCACATGCTGGTAGCAAAAAAATACCTTTGGAACAATTACCAACCTAAAAAGGTACGCCTGCATTGCCGTCAAATGTTTCAATTAAATCCATGGATGCCATTGAGTTACCTTCTGTTTATAGTTTCTTTTTTACCAGAATCCTGGATTAAACGCATGTATCGCAACTTAAAAGCAGCATGAGAACTAAAAAAATACTGTTTATTGTTCATTTGCCGCCACCCGTTCATGGCGTATCCGTTATGAACCGTATTATTAAAAACAGCACTCTGATAAATCAAGCCTTTTCTTGTGATTTTATAAATATTTCGCTGGCTTCCGGACCCGATGATTTTAGAAAACATCGTTTGTTAAAGTACATTAAAACATGTTTGGTTTTTTTTAAAACAACGGCTAAACTCTTTAAAAACTCGTACGATTTGGCCTACATAACCCCGTTTCCATTCGGTGTTGCCTTTTATAAAGACGCTCTTTTTATTGCTTTGTGTAAACGATTTGTTCCCAACATTTACCTTCATTTACATACGCATGGATTTAAATCTGCCGCAAAGGGCCCATTTAAAAAGCGTCTCTACCAAAAGACCTTTAAATCTACTCAGGTTATTTGTTTATCGCAACGATTACTTGAAGATATCGAAGGACTGTATCGGGGACCCATATCCATTGTTCCCAATGGCATACCGGTAATTAATACCCGCAATACCTACGTGCTTCGTGAAAAACCCCTGCAAATTGTATTTCTCTCCAACCTAATATCCGGTAAAGGTGTTTTATTGCTGTTGGAAGCATTTAAAAATTTAGTACTAAAAGGCTTTTCACACCAATTGGTAATTGCCGGAGCCGATGCCGATATTACCCGCCAACAGCTGATTGAATATACCCAAGAACATCAACTGGAATCCAGGGTTAAAATTTTAGGCCCTGTTTACGATGCGCAAAAACACGAATTGCTGCAATCTTCGGATTTGTTGGTGTTGCCCAGTAATTACGACACCTTTGGGCTGGTGCTGCTTGAGGCCATGCAGTTTGGATTACCCTGTATTGCAACCTCATTTGGAGGTATTCCGGATGTTTTAGGCGATGGCCGCGGCATTTTACTAAAAGAACGCAGCGTTGGTGCCATTGAGCAAGCCTTGGAAGAGCTGTGTGAACAGCCGGAACTGCGGTTGCAAATCAGTCAAAAAGCCTTTGCCTATTTTCATGAACATTTCACACAGGCTTGTTTTGAAAAACGCTGCAGAGATGTATTAAATGGCAAACCGGAAACCCTTGTATATTTATAATCCCGTTCATGAAACTTGCAATTATTGGAACCCGCGGAATACCCAACCATTATGGAGGATTTGAACAGTTGGCCGAGTATTTATCCGTAGCGTTGGTAAAAAAACAACACCAGGTTTCGGTGTATTGTTCCTCACGGCACCCTGTTCGGTCGTCTGAATGGAAAGGGGTTCAATTAATTCATCAATGGGATCCAGAGGGTATTATTGGAACCATCGGGCAATTTATTTACGATGCAAAATGCATCCTGCACTGCAGAAAACAATCCTACGATGTGGTATTAAATTTAGGGTACACCAGCAGTTCGGTATGGCTTTGGCTTATAAAAAATAAAATGCGTATTGTTACCAATATGGACGGCTTGGAGTGGAAACGCTCCAAATACAAAAAACCCGTTCAAAAATTTTTAAAGTTTGCCGAAGCGCTGGCTGTAAAACACAGTCATTCGTTGGTTGCCGATTCTTTGGGTATTCAAACCTATTTGCAATCGGTTTATAATGTGCCTTCTGCATACATTGCATACGGAACGCATGTATTTAAAGGCTTGCAAAGCTCGGTCATAAATAATTACGGTTTAACTGCCTATGGCTACAACATGCTGATGGCCCGCATGGAACCCGAAAATAATATTGAATTAATTCTAAACGGGCTGGTTAATTCAAAATCCTCAAATCCGTTTATTGTTATTGGCAATACCCAAAACCAATATGGCCGTTATTTAATTAAAATGTTTTCTGCCGAACCGCGCATTCGATTTTTAGGCCCCATCTACGACATTAACACCGTTAATCATTTACGCTACTATTCCAATTTGTATTTTCATGGGCATTCGGTAGGCGGAACAAATCCCTCGTTGCTGGAAGCCATGGGCAGCCACTGTTTAATTTGTGCCCATAATAATATTTTTAATTCGGCTATTTTGCAAGAATCTGCGTATTATTTTAAAACCGAATTGGAGGTGAGCCGTTATCTGGAAACCCTTCAAAAAAACCATGATGCCCATCAACGCATGATTGAAAAAAATACCGAGCGGGTTACCCAAGCGTTTTCATGGGACAGCATTGTTAATGCCTACGAATCTGTTTTAAACGATAAACATGAAACTTCGTGATTTTTACATCCAGTCGTTTTACGACGGCCAATGTTGCAATACGTCCCTGAGTCGTCTTAAACTGATTTTGTTGCACGGGCTGGTAGCGGTACTGCCTTTGCATATTGCGTATTCCAATATCGTATTGGGCTGTTACATCATGGTTTCACTCATCGATTACAAAGACCTCCGCTTTCGGAGTCTGGGTGTTAAAACCCTGCTGCTACAGGGAATTTTTTATCTCAGTGCCTTTGGTTACTGGTATTCCTCTCATCCACACGAGGCAGGCCTTTACCTGGAACGGCAATTGCTTATTTTGTTATTGCCTATTATATTGCCTATTAGCCTTCCCTTAACTTTAAAACAGGTATACCCCTTGCTTATGACGCTGGCTCTTTCCTGCGTTTTGGCCATACTGTATTTGTTTACCAACATGCTTCTGCTCATACACGAACATTTTGGAACTGTTACCGCCAACGTAATGCTGTCCGGAGCCTTTTTTAATCACCGCTTTTCGGCAGCCCTTGGAATCCATGCCGGTTATTTATCGCTGTATACCGTTTTGGGTTTAATTGTCGTAATTGACCTGTATCGCATTCAATCCATGCTCGTTAACAAAATTGTTCCCTGGCTGCTCATCGTAATCCTCTCAACTGGAATGTTTTTTTTAGCTTCCAGAAACACCAGCATTGCGCTTTTAATTATTTTAGCCCTGGTTATTCCGTTTTTTATTCGCACTCAGCGGCGCATTTATTACCTTTTAATTACAGTCTTTATATTTACAGGCCTTGCCTTAACCGTATATTATACGCCTTTTTTAAAAGATCGGTTTTCGGCACAACTCATCTCCGATATTAAGCCCCTTAAAGGAGGTTCTGAAATTAATTTTCAAAACATGGAGCCCCGTATCGAACGATGGAAGTGTGCCTGGGACATTGTTTTAAAAGCGCCGGTTTGGGGGCATGGTACCGGTGATGAAATTGCACAGCTTAAACAGGCCTACCATCAAAAAGGGCTGTTTATTTCTGAGTTGTACGATTTAAATGCCCATAACACCTATCTCTCAATGGCAATTAAACATGGCTTTGCGGGTTTTATAGCCTTTCTGATGCTCATGTTTGTTTATGTATCCTGGGCATTACGCGCCCGTCATTTTATTTATCTCAGCTTTTTACTCGTTTACCTTATTGGCTTTTATACAGAAAATTTACTGGACACCAACAAAGGCATTGTATGTTTTGCCTTACTTAATACCCTGTTGGGATATTCCGTTATCCCTTCAGCCGCGCCTGCAAAAGCCTTAAACCTCCCATCCTAAAAGTCCGGCCAGTTTTCTAATTTTTAAAAGGCATTCTTCATACTCCTGTTCCGGATCCGAATAATGGGTTATGGCACCGCCGGCACAAATTTCAATTTGCCTGGCCTGGGCATCGTAATAAAAACTGCGAATAACAACGGCCAATTCAAAATCTCCCGAAGCCTCCGTTTGGCCCAGAGCACCCGAATACCAGTCCCGGTTAAATCCCTCGTATTGATGAATAAGCTCAATGGCTTTTAATTTGGGTGCACCCGTCATGCTGGCCATTGGAAACGTAGCTTCCATCAGAGAGTCCCATGCAACATCGGGTTTAAGTTCGGCTTTAACCGTACTAACCATCTGATGCACATTGGTAAACGTTTCTATTCCAAAAAGGGTAGGCACATGAACCGAATTTCGAACCGCCACCCGCGACAAGTCATGCCTTGCAACATCTACCGCCATTACGTGTTCGGCACGCTCTTTTTCACTGTTTAATAAACGGGAAATGGCCTGGGCATCGTTTTCCAAATTGGTATGCCGGGCCGCAGTGCCTTTTATGGGTTTTGAAATGAGCGTTTGCTTGGTTTTTTTTAAAAACAGCTCTGGACTTAAACAAAACAGGTATTTGGAGGCTTGTTTTAAAAGCATGGCATAGGGCATGTTCAGCTGACTGCACAAATCGGCAAAGCATTCCACCGGATTGGAAAGCTCTGCCCTGGCAGTAAATTTTTGACAAAAATTAAGCTCGTAAACATCGCCCCGCTGAATGTGTTTTTTTATGTTTGCCAAAGCCTTTAAATAATCCTCCTTGCTTAGGCTGGGTTGCAGGGCTTGGGTTTGGCAGATTCTTTTATAGGATTGCAGCTCAACCGCCTTTTGACTTTTAATTTTAAAAAAAACCGAACGTATGGGCGCCTTGGGTATTACGGCATAGGGCAAAAGCACAATGCCCGGCGTATACTGGCTTTGGGGCGGAGCCAGCGTATGACACATCAGCCGGTTTTGCGAAAGAGGGGTAAAAAAAGCGTATTCCGGCCAGGTTTCGGGCATGCTCAAAATTGCATAAAATACAAGTACCTTTAACCATGCACATTGGGCTGTTTTTTGGGTCGTTTAATCCGGTTCATGTGGGGCATCTTATTATTGCCCAGTACATGCAGCAGTTTCAATCGCTCGATGAGGTGTGGATGGTTATTAGCCCACAGAGTCCTTTTAAAACCCATCAGCGCATGCTCTCGCATTACGAGCGGCTGCATTTAATTCAGTTGGCGCTGCTTGATTTTCCAAACATAAAACCCTGTACCATTGAGTTTGACTTACCCGAGCCGCACTACACCATTCATACACTAACCCACCTTTTTGAACGTTATCCCCAACACCGGTTTTCTATTCTTATGGGGCATGATAACTTAAGCCATTTTCATAAATGGAAAAATTACGAGCAAATTTTAAAATCGGTTCGCCTGCTGGTTTATCCGCGCTTACATTCAGCCGCCAGCCACTTGGAACAGCATCCTAATATCATCATTACACAGGCTCCTCTTATGGAAATTTCGTCGCAGTACATTCGGCAACAAATTGCAGCCGGAAAAGAGGTGGGCGCCATGCTGCATCCCGGGGTATGGGACGAAATTCAAAAATCTGGGCATTACAAATCCTGAATGGTTTAAAACATCTGCTTAAGTTTAAAAGATGTTAAGGTGGTTAAATTTGTTGACATAGCTAAGCGCTGAATTTTACCAAATTAAAAACTGTAATAACAGTTGGGACAGTAAATAAAAAAAGCCCTAAAAAAGGGCTTTAACTATAAATTATATTGTATGAAAACAACCAGGGAAAAACATTAACTAACATCCAT
>CAWUNH010000087.1:0-5859 GCA_963923435.1 uncultured bacterium | reverse complement strand
CTTCGTCGGCAGCGTCAGATGTGTATAAGAGACAGCTTAATAATCAGTTAATTAGGCTTAATTTTGTTCAGTTTTAACCCGATTCTTTTCAAGCCAGTCATTGAGGGCTTGTTTAAATGCATCGGCTTGTGGACAATATTCCGGACTCAGGTAATAGGTGGTTTTACCCTGGGTAATAAAATATGCGCTATGACGTAAAACCACCGATGCAATGGCTGTAGCGGAAATTTTATAAATACGATCTTGATGCAGCCAAAGTTCCTGATCTGAAATACAGATTGCGTAATTGCGTTTTATTTTTCGGTAACTCAACTGAAATATCAAAATACCCGCATAAATAAATCCAACCCAAGCAATAGATTGTAAACGGGAGTTATGAAAAACTAAAAAACCGGAGCATAATAATAAAAGACTTAAGCTTATTATCCAACGAACGCTTATGCGGCTGGGCCAATATTCAAAACATGTACTGTTAACCGGTACACGAAAAGTCCGAAAGTTAAATACCCAAAATAGTGTATAAAGCAAGCCGCAGAACAATTCCAAGCCAATAAACAGGTAAAACGATAGGGTGTTTGTAAACATGTATACCAGAGCATTGCCAATAAACAGTATAAACGAAAGGATTTGAAGGTAGATCATGAGTGAGGGGTTAAGTCGGTGTTGTGTTTTAAAAAATCGGCAACCACAAAGGTGCTTCCACCAATAAAAATTAAATCCGCCTCTGTTGCCCTACTTAAGGCTGCAGAATAGCCTTCCCATACCGAAGCGTATGCTTCACCCTCTAAGTGCAGGGAGCAGGCTAAGGCTTTTAGTTCTTCGGCCGGTAATCCACGCGGCAATTCGGGGCAAACAAAATAATACATAAAAGAATTTGGTAAAATACCTAAAATAGATTCTATACTCTTATCTCGGACCACTCCAAATACCATGTGCACTTGTTGTTTTTTTAGGCTTTTAATGTGCATGAGGATCTGTAAAATACCGTCTAAATTATGAGCGGTATCTGCAACCGTATAGGGTTTAGGTTTAATAATTTGCCAGCGCCCCATAAGACCGGTGAGCGATTTAACGTTTTTAAGTGCTTCTTTAACAGATTGCTCGGGCAGGTTAAAACCCAAGCGAGATAAGTGGTCTAATACGCATAAAACCCCCGGTAAATTATATTTTTGATAATGTCCGGTTAAATCTAAAGTATATTGCTTTTTGGTTTGAGAGCTTGTATTATAAACTTCTACAGTTTGGTATTCTTGCCCAGCATCTTGTACCGTACAGGAATATTGTTGATCGGCCATGCACCACGAACTTTTACAGGATTGTGCCTTTGCAATAAAAACAGCATTGGTTTCAGTTTGCGATTGGCTGATTACAACCGGAATTCCAGGTTTGATAATGCCGGCTTTTTCAGTAGCAATTTGTGGCAAGGTCGATCCCAAAAGGGCCTGATGATCAAAACTGATATTGGTAATTAGTGAAACCAGCGGGTTAATTACATTGGTAGAATCCAGCCGTCCGCCCAAACCAACCTCAATTACAGCGACATCAACCGCTTGTTCTTTAAAGTAGGAAAAAGCCAATCCCACCGTCCATTCAAAAAAACTAAGATGCAATTGTTCCAATATGTTTTTATGCTTGGAAACAAATTGGGTAATGAAGTCTTTTTCAATGCAGTTGCCATTAATTTTAATGCGTTCGCGATAATCCAGCAGGTGAGGAGAGGTGTAAAGTCCGGTTTTGTAGCCACAACGTTGAAGCACTGCAGCCAGCATATGGCTGCTGGAACCTTTTCCGTTGGTGCCTGCCACATGTATGCAGGGCAGAAATTGTTGAGGCTGGTTTAGGTATTGACACAATGCAAGGGTATTTGAAAGATCCGCTTTATATGCTGCCGGTCCAATTCTCTGAAACATGGGCAGTTTGTCAAATAAATAGTTTTGGACCTCTTCGTAAGTCACGCAATAAAATTTACAAAACAAAGGTATTTATTATTTACAAGCAGGCTTGTTTAATCAAAAGAAAACACAAAGGTTAATGTTCCCCGTTGTTCTTCGTAACGACCTTCCACGTTAAATCGTGTTTTCAGTGCTGCAAGTTTGGCTTTGGCTTTTAATGCCGCGCTTTCGGTATTGGTTCCGCGTCCGTTGGGATTGGCTTCTATAACATTTCCGTCTCGGTCTACGGTAATTTCAACCACCACTTTCCCTTCTTCTTTTAAATCGCTGGGTAGTTTTGGTGCAACCAATACGGACCGTCCTTTTAATTCAATTGAATAACCCGTTCCGTTTTTTCCTTTTCCAAAATTTGGACCGCTTTCGGAACCCGATCCACCACCGTTTCCGTCGCCCGATCCGCCCGATCCGTGTGCAAATGGATTTCCATCGGCAGCCCCGGAATTACCGGATTCTGCATGATTTCCAATACCTCCTCCGCGGCGTTCTTTGGCCAATTTAGATTGTTGCAGTAAGCGCTCTGCCTCTGAAAGGGGTTTGGTTGGTTCTGTTGTGGGAGGCTGTGGAACGATTACTATGGGTTTGGTAGCCTTGTTGGGTGGAACATTGCTTGAGCTTTTTTGTTCTTTTGAAATTTCAATACCATCGGGATCTTCTAAAAGCGTTTCGGTTTTTGAAGGTTCAGTGGCTTGTACTACATCGGTTGGGCTTCCAATATTTGAAAAATCAACAACATCATTGCCTAAATCCGCTATTCCAAGAGCAAGTTCTTGTCCTCCCCCCGAACTGGATTCCGGGAAGGGTGGGTCGGGGGTTATAAGTTTCCACCAATGCAGCAACCAAAAAAGTAACAGCGCCATGAGCAAGGTCAGGGAGAGGGATCCCAGGCGTACTTTCGGACTGCTGTATATTTTGGATTGCGGCATTATTTTTGAGTGGCGGCGGTTGCCAAAACCGTTTTACATTTTAACTCGTAACATATGGTCATAACATCTATTTCTTCCTGAATGGTGAGTTCTTTATCTAAATGCATTAATACCGTAGGATTGCTGTTGGTTCGAGTTAAGGATTCCAACTTTAATTTTAATTCGGTTTTTAAAACGGGTTCGTTGTTGATGAAATAAAGATGGTCTTTGGTAATTGCCAGGTGAACCGGTTTTTTATCATTTTCAATGGTTACGTTAGGGGTGGCTTTGGGTAAATTAACTTTTATTGCATTGGGACTCACCATGGTAGAGAGAATTAAAAAAAACAGCAATAAAAAAAACATGATGTCGTTTAAAGAATCCGTGCTTACTTCGGACTCGCGGTGTTTACGCCGGGATCTCATGGGATTGGGTTGAAATAAGATCTAAAAATTCTTCCTGCGCTTCGTTGAGTTTTTGCTCCATGCGGTCAATTCGACTCATTAAAAGATGGTATAAGATAAAGGCCCAAACCCCTACCACCAGACCCCCGGCCGAAGTAATCATTTTTTGGTATAAGCCTTTGGAGATAACTTCAATTTCAACGGTTTTTGCCAGAGATATATCGTAAAAAATGGTTATAACACCAATAATGGTTCCAATAAACCCAAACATGGGGGCAATTCGGCCTGTTATATTTAAAACCGAAAGAAAACGTTCTAATTTTTCCAACTCTAAAACAGCCCGCTGGTTCATGGCTTCACGAATTTCGGAGGGACTTTGTCCCAGACGCTTTATTCCTTGGTCAATCATAGCACTTTGCGGTCCATTAAGGCCTTTGCAAAAACTCATCATGGCCATGTTTTTTTGAGTTTTTTCGAGATAGGTTTGAGTTGCAGGCATAAAGTGTTTTTGGACATCAGAGGCCTTTTTAAACGTTAAAAAGCGTTCGATGCCAATGTAAATACTAATGAGCCACAACAAGGCCATGGGAATCATGATAGGACCGCCTTTTAATATCATATCCCATAACGGAATGCTGATTTCTTTGGTATTGGTTAATAATTGATACATAGTGGTAATATTTTATATAAATGTACTTCGCAATTCAAGGTTACAATGCTGAGACTCCTTGGGTATTATGAACAAACCCCTGTTAGTGAGGGTTAAAAAAATTGGAAATAGCCTGGCGTGTTGATGGGGATGTAAAAAATAAAAAAATCTTTTTTTGTTCTAAATCCTTGAACTCTATGTGCAGATTGGATTTAGTAAGGTGGTATTGGATTACATCGTTTTTATACAAACGCACAACATAAAATGGCAAAATTGAAAATTGAATTGAATTTGAATCCATTTCTACAAATGGATTCAGGAGTAACCAAAGTGTTACTATGAACAGGAAAAGCAGGGGCAGTCCAATTCCTATAAATGCCGGAATCTGGTGAGGAAACAGTTGTAATACCAAGTATCCAAGAGATGCATCGCAAGCAAGGAGCATTAATTGAAAAATGCTGGAGCGGTTTACATAAGAATGCTGTTGGGAGATACTCACACAACAAGGTTAATAATTGTAAATTATATAACAAATGTTTTTTTTGAAGAATAATAAATTTGATTTTTGCTTAATTACAAATTATAACTATATTACAAGGTCGTAAGTCTATGAATGTAAAAAAAATGATACGGTTAGGGTTGATTGGTTTTTGTTGTGTGTCTTCTTTGATTGCACAAATTCCTGATAATTTTAACCCCATTGCCGATTTATTGGATAGTTTATATTCTGAACGTATTAACCAGTTGGAGTTTGCTAAACCCCTACTGCCCAAAAACATCCGAACTCAATCCGAAACCGATTCGATATCCCTCGACGATGAAACCACATTCAAAACCAGATTAGCGCGATTGGATACCGAATCTCCATTTGATTTGGTATATAATGAACACGTTAAATCGTTTATTAAACTGTATGCCTATCGTAAACGGGATGCAGTAAGTCGTATGATGGGTATTTCTCAGCTTTATTACCCCATTTTTGAAGAAGTTATGGACCGGTATAATCTGCCCATTGAATTAAAACACTTGGCCGTTATTGAAAGTGCATTGATTCCATATGCCCGCTCCCGAGTCGGGGCTACCGGTTTGTGGCAATTCATGTATCCTACGGGTAAACATTTGGGCCTTAAAATCAATTCTTATATTGACGAACGCTGCGACCCCTATAAATCAACGGTAGCAGCAGCAGAATATTTAAAGTATTTGTACGGGATTTTTAAAGACTGGCAAATGGTTTTGGCCGCATATAATGCTGGACCCGGAACTATCAGTAGGGCCATTCGACGTAGCGGTGGAAAAAAAACCTACTGGGAAATTCGTCCATTTTTACCGCAAGAAACACAAGGTTACGTTCCTGCTTTTATAGCAGCTAATTACATTATGAATCATGCTGCAGATCACGGAATATTTCCGTCGGTTCCAAGAAAAAATTACTTAGAGGTAGACACCGTATTAGTGAAAGAGGAGATGAGCTTTGATCAGCTAGCTCAGGTTCTTGATGTAGCGGTGGAAGAAATCGCCTATTTTAATCCACAATACAGAAAACAAATAATACCCGTGGGCGGACATCCACTCTGTTTGTCAAATTCCAAGATTGCACATTTTGTTTCTAATGAAACTGAGATTTATGAATTTTTTAAAAAAAGTAAATTGCCGGAACTTGCAGATTCATTAAATCAATCCTCAGAAAAAAATCCCACCTCTAAAGTCCAAAAAACCAAAACCCGTTTATTTCATGTGGTTAAAAGAGGTGAAACCTGGAACACCATCGCTGCACGTTACGGAGTGAGTGTTAAAATGCTCAAAAAATGGAATTATGTTGGTAAAAAAGGCTTATATAAAGGAAAACGCCTATTAATCTACAAATCTTAATCATGCTTCGAAAATCTTTCTTTTGTTTGCTGGGTATTATCCTGGCATTTGCCTTTCATGCTCAAACCCTTCAGGAATTA
>CAWUNH010000086.1:0-5929 GCA_963923435.1 uncultured bacterium | reverse complement strand
CTCGGAGATGTGTATAAGAGACAGCTGTTTGTGCAGCCTGGTACAGTTTGGGAGATTTTAAAACAGCCGATATGCTTGCCAAGCAGTTGTTTGATATTTTTGAACACGATTTAAATGTATACAAATCTCTGTCGTTTCAAGATCAAGCATCATTTGGCCGCGACATACAGCAAAGCGAAGACGTATTAAAAG
Organism: uncultured bacterium; assembly: GCA_963923435.1. Taxonomy (GTDB): domain Bacteria; phylum Bacteroidota; class Bacteroidia; order B-17B0; family Aurantibacillaceae; genus Aurantibacillus. Next base: position 5,737 of record CAWUNH010000086.1, on the reverse strand, counting down.
GATTGTCCCAGTTAACCGAGCAGTATAATTCCAAATGGGCCAAAGAATTTTTAAAACGGGCCTCGGTTATTGTAACCCCGGACGAACCCGAAACGCAGCAACCGTTTGAACAACATTGAAGCAATTAAATTTTCAAAATCCGGGTTTGTAAATGGCATTACATTTACAGCCGCCTCGTTGGATGTCAAGGTTTTATCCGGAATCTCTCTGGTTTGCGCCCGAGCCCTCCAACTCTGTATATTTAACATTTGACGATGGGCCCGTACCCGAGGTAACACCCTGGGTTTTAGAAACTTTGGAACGGTACCAAGCCCGGGCCACTTTTTTTTGTGTGGGCAACAATGTTGTTCAATATCCCGAAATATACCAACAAATTACTGATCGAGGGCATTCCATTGGCAATCACACCATGCATCATGTAAAAGGGTTTAAAACACCTTGGAAAATGTATGTTAAAGATGTAATTCTTGCACAACAATACATTCCATCTTCGCTGTTCAGACCTCCCTATGGACAACTAACCCGTTATCAGGCCAAAGCATTGAAACAATTGGGTTATAAGCTTATATTTTGGGATGTAATCAGTTACGACTACCTTCAAGAGCCGCTAACCGATGCTCATGCAAATGCCCTGCTGCAACAGATTCGTCCAGGAAGCATTGTGCTTTTTCACGATAGTAATAAAGCCTATCTCAGATTGCAAGTTCTTTTACCAAAGGTTTTAGAGTATTGTAAAATACATAAATATCAGCTTAATAATTTGTAAAATACTGAATAACAAAATGTTACAAAATTCAGTTTTAAATTTTTAGTGTGCAAAGCGTTAAAAAAATCATTATCTTTGCCATCCCAAATAAAAAAAACATATGTACGCCGTAGTAGAAATAGCCGGGCAACAGTTTAAAGTGGCACGTGGACAAAAAGTTTATGTGCACCGCCTGCAGGCTAATGAGGGCAGTCAAATTGAATTTGACCGAGTTCTCTTAATGGAAAAAAACGGCTCCGTTCAGGTAGGTCAGCCCACTGTAGAAGGAGCTAAAATTGCTGCAACCGTGGTTGCGCATGTAAAAGGTGATAAAGTCGCTGTGTTTAAAAAGAAGCGCCGTAAAACCTATCAAAAATGGAATAACCACCGTCAGCATTTTACTCAAATTCTGATTCAGGAGGTACTTTCTAAAGGTGAAACGGTGAAAGAGCTTTTACCTGCTTCTTTCAAACCTTGGACCCGTCGAAGTCCAGTGGTCGATGAATCGACTATTGCACAACAACCTGTTACGGTTGAAGAACCAAAGGCCGAGGTAAAACCCAAGACCCGAAAATCTCCCTCAAAAAAAACCAAAAGCGAATAATTAAGGTATGGCACACAAAAAAGGCGCTGGTTCATCCGATAATGGCCGTGAGTCGCACAGTAAACGTTTAGGCATTAAAATATTTGGCGGACAGGAATGTTCTGCCGGTAATATTATATTACGTCAACGGGGTACTAAACACAATCCAGGAACCAATGTGGGAATGGGTAAAGACCATACGCTGTTTGCATTAACCGACGGTACGGTACTTTTTAAGAAAAAACGTAACGATCGCTCCTATGTATCGGTAATACCAAAAGAGGCGTAATCCGTAAATCCATACTATGAAAGCCCCTTTGGGGCTTTTTTATTTGTAACTTCATCAATCATGTTAACACTGGCTCAACTACGAAATCAAACAGAGTGGGTGATACGGGGCTTGGAGAAAAAAAACATTCCGGCGGCAGCAGAAAAAGTTAAAGAAATTTTACAGGCCGATGACCGTCGAAAAAATGCTCAAAAAGAAGGAGATACGGTAAAAGCCAAAATAAATACCCTGTCTAAAAACGTTGGCGAACTTATGCGCAGCGGTCAGCAGGATGCGGCTCAAGTCATTAAATTAGAAACTATTCAGTTTAAAGAAGCCGAAAAAAAATTAACCGAAGAACTGGCCGATGCCGAGCAACAGGTATATGAATTGTTAATTCAGTTGCCTAACGTTCCCCATCTTACGGTTCCCTCTGGAAAAAACGCCGATGACAATGAAATTATCCGTACTTCGGGAACAGTACCCAAACTTCATTTACAAGCAAAGCCTCACTGGGAATTGGCAAAACAATACAATATTATTGATTTTGAATTGGGCGTTAAATTAACAGGAGCCGGCTTTCCGGTATATAAAGGCTCCGGAGCCATATTGCAACGCGCTTTAATTTCATTTTTTTTACAACAGGCCCAGCAATCGGGTTACACCGAAATACAACCTCCGATTCTTGTTAATGCTCAGAGCGGTTTTGCAACCGGTCAATTACCCGATAAAGACGGACAAATGTATTTTGCCAATGCCGACGAATTGTATCTTATTCCAACCGCAGAGGTGCCAATTACCAATATATACAGAGACGTTATTCTTAATTACACCGAATTGCCAATTAAAAACTGCGGATATACGCCTTGTTTCCGACGTGAGGCAGGCAGTTATGGTAAAGACGTACGCGGATTAAACCGATTGCATCAATTTGACAAAGTTGAAATTGTTCAAATTACAGAACCAGACAAGAGCTATGGGGTTTTAGATGAAATGGTTTTGCATGTATCTCAGCTACTCGATCGCCTGCAATTGCCCTACCGAATTGTTAAACTTTGTGGAGGCGACATGAGTTTTGCCAGTGCATTAACTTTTGATTTTGAAGTATTCAGTGCTGCACAAGAGCGTTGGCTCGAGGTTAGCAGCGTTAGTAATTTTGAAACATTTCAAACCAACCGACTTAAATGCAGGTATAAAGATTCACAGGGTAAAACACAGTTGGCTCATAGTTTAAACGGATCGGCATTGGCCCTGCCTCGAATTGTAGCTGCACTCTTAGAAAACAATCAAACCCCCGAAGGCATTTATATTCCTGAGGTGCTTCAGCCCTTTACCGGCTTTAACATGATATCATGAAATACCTGCGTTTATACCTTATGGTTTCCTTGAGCGTGTTATTATTTGGCAATTGTACCCGCGAACACCGAGTGGCACCTGTATTAAGAAATTTAGACAGCCTTTCTGGATATTTACAGGGAACAACCGAAGCGCTCTTGAATAAAGACACTACCCTATTGGTAAAAGAAACGCAATGGGCAGCCAATTGCATAAAACGCCTCGACTCGTTAGGATCGGACACATTTTCTGTAACTAAAAAATGGATTATAGAAAAGTACTTTACATCCTCTCAAAACATTTCAGTGTTTATTAAAAACAGCAACATGCTGATTTCATTTAAACAAAAATTAACCGAACGCTTAAATTTAATTCGACAGGATTTGGTTTCGGGAGCCATCGAAGAAGCGCAGGCAAAAAACCTGATTCAAAAAGAAGAAGCCTACATTCGGGAGTACAAAAAATCTTTAAAAACGGAAACAGAAAAATTTACCCAGGAATGGGACACCTGCAAACATTATAAAAACATTGTTATGCAACGGTTTTTTTAATTTTTTAAAATGATACATTTTCCAAGTGGCTTTCATAAGTTTACAAAGTCCTCTTCGCAACATTTAAAAACATGGATACTAAACGAGGTAAAACGCGAAGGTAAAAGCATCGATCGGATTTCAATTACAGTACACACAGATGACGAATTGCGACAGATAAACAAATCGTTTTTAAATCACGACTATTATACCGATATCATAACCTTTGATTATTCACAGGGAAAAATTATTTCTGGAGAACTTTTAATAAGTCAAGATCGTGTTATTGAAAATGCCTCCTCCTACAGCAGTTCCACTGCCACGGAATGGAACCGGGTTATAATACATGGAGTTTTACATTTATGTGGGTATAAAGATTCAAATAAAAGCCAGCAAGACCGTATGCGCTTGCGTGAAAATAAAGCCTTAAAACGATTTGAATTAAAAGGGCTGAACCAGTCCAAAGGTAAATCCCCAGCCCGAAGCTGACGCTGATTGTAAGGTGTAGCTGGCATCCAGTCGAATCACCTTTGCTATTTTTTCCAGTCCAAAAACAAATTGTTGCAGGGGAGGATTGCCGGGGATATAAAGTCCGTGGAAACCTAAAACTTCTTGTAAATGCAGTGTGTTTAAAAAGGGTATTTTATTAAGCCAAAACCCTTTAAAATGATGCTCCATATGCCATTGTAAATAGGGTTTTGTGGTACTGAGCTCATAATAAGGAATGTTTCGAAATCCGTCGAGCGGTAAGTTTTGAAACAAGAGCATATTGGTATAAAAATGTTTGTAATCCATCAGCCCAACCGATTGGGCATTTAAAAAACCGCCCCATTCCATGCGGGTTTGTAATTTTCCCCAGCGGTTTAAACTAAAGGTATGCCATGCACTTGTTTTTAAAAACGTAAATCCCGCCCAGTTTTTTGAAAAGGGCAACGCAGTTTTAATTCCAATTTGAATTTTAGGATAAGGACTGCCGTTGTTTATTTTTAAATCGGGTAATAAAATAAAACGCTGCTTAAATCTAAAAGTCCATTCTAAATCCTGAATACAGGCCATTTGGGTTTCAAATCCAAGGGTTTCTATTCCCGGATGAAATGGCGCATTGCTGAAATAGCTGTAATTGGGCCAATCCACCCATACACGGAAGTCTTGGTTAAACAAGGCTTTGCGCTGCTCCAGCAGAAGCCGCCCCTTAAAGGTGCAAAAATTGTTCCATTCGGTTTCGTATACCAACCGCAAATGATTGCTCCAGTATAATTTTAAATAATTTTGATTTACAATTAAACTGTAAATAGAATTTTGAAGATTAAAATAAGGAACTGTAGGTTGAAAAGATTGAACACCAGAATGGTATTGCAATTTAACCGAGGAGTTTTTTATCGGATTAAACACATACTGATGCGATGCATGTATATTAAGCTTTTGTAACGCCCACCCATAACCCAATTGCAGCAAGGTTTCGTGTTCTCGGTAGGTGCTGTCGCGCCATAAACGAACACATTGGGTACTAATTTTATGACCCTCAACCGTATTAAATTGCCAGCCCTCTTCCAGTAAACCCGAAATTTTATATTGAACCTGACGGGTTCGATGCTTCCAGGTGTGTCCGGTTATAAGAGATAAAGCCGTCATTCGGTTAGACTTCCGGTCCATTGAATCAATAAACCGAGTGGTATTTTCAACTTTAAAAACGCTGTCTTTTTTAAAATAATCCGTTTGCTCCTCAATGGTAAGGGGAACAGGCCGTTGTTTATTCCAATACACACTGTCTTTCGTATTGGATCCTTTTTTTATTTCAATTGCTGCGTCTTTAAAAAAAGTACTCGAAAAACAAGGTTGCATTTGATAATCCGATAAAGCGGCAATAAAATAGCCCTTGCCTTTAAAACCAAAAAACTGAAAATTATAGCGCAATTCTTCCAGTTGGGGCATCCAAACCCCATGATTTGGAATCCATTCGTAGCGGCAAGAAAGGTTAAGGGTATCTGCAAATTGCAACTGACGCTCCTTACTAATGACCATATCGTAACCGCATACCTGCCAGGTAGAATCATGGATATACAGATAACCGTATAAACAGGCCTCTGTTTTTGTTTTAGGCAATACTTTAATTTTATATATTTTCTCTCCACGTTCTGTAAAACTGCCTTTTAAATAAAATTTATAAAACGAAAAGGTTTGTGGGTTTAAGGGAGAAATTATGGGTTGTTCGGTAATATTTCCAAATCGAACAAAGGGCTTGTAAAAATTTACATTCATGTTGCTGAAATTATTAA
>CAWUNH010000085.1:0-6011 GCA_963923435.1 uncultured bacterium | reverse complement strand
TGTTAAAATTAATTCTATTTTAAACCATTCCACTCGATAAACTGTTTACTAAAAAATAGAAATTTTTAATTTAACCGAATTGTTTTTTGTTTCTAACCTAATACCTGCATCCAAATTAAAGGACACTCTTAAACAGGAAATTCCGTTTTAACGAAATAATAATATGTAACTTTGTTTTATGGCTCGATTCCACACCTTAAAAGTTCAAGAAATTCGTCGGGAAACCCAAAAAGCCGTTTCAATTTCATTTGCCGTACCTCCGGTTTTACAACCTGAATTTTTATACAAGCAAGGACAATACCTCACCCTTAAACTTATTATTGATGGTCAGGAAGTGCGAAGATCTTACAGCATCTGCACTGCTCCGCATGAAAAAGATTGGCGGGTAGCTGTTAAAGAAGTTCCCCAGGGATTAGCCTCTACCTACTTAAACCAAACATTAAAAGTAGGTGACTCCATTGAGGTTATGACACCTTTGGGCAGTTTTCACAGTCCATTATCCGGTGCACATGAAAAACACTATGTGCTTTGGGCGGGAGGAAGCGGAATCACCCCCATGATGAGTATCCTAAAAACTGTATTGTATGTCGAACAAAAAAGCCGTATTACACTTTTTTATGCCAATCGGGATTCTGAATCTGTAATTTTTAAAAAAGAATTGGAGGAGCTTCAATCTCAAAATCCAAAACTGGAAATTCAATGGATTTACGATTCTCATAACGGACCCTTAAACACATCACTGTGTAACACCCTAATAAGCGGACTGTCGCGTTCAGACAATACCGAACATTTTATATGCGGTCCAGGACCTCTCATGGAAGTTGTAAAAACGGCACTGGAATCCAATCGTGTAAATTCAAACAACATTCATATCGAATATTTTAGTGCTGTAGCCCAAGAAACCCAAAAGAATGAAACTTCTTCTGTTCAATTTTCAGGCATGAGTAAAGTAAAAGTTATTCAATATGGAATTGAAACTGAATTTAAATTGGCTGCATCCAGTATCAGTATTTTGGATGCTGCTATTGAGGCCGGTGTAGATGCACCGTTTAGCTGTAAAGGAGCTGTTTGCTGTACTTGTCGCGCTAAAATTACGGAAGGAGCCGCACACATGAAAGCCAACTTTGCACTTACAGAAGAGGAAGTAAAATCAGGCTATATTTTAACCTGCCAGGCGTATCCGGATACTGATATACTTACGGTCGATTACGACGCCTGATTAAAGTGGTAAGGTAGTTGTACTACGCAAATAAGATAGCAATTCCTGCTTCCTGGTTTCTTGTTCAAAGTTGCCTCCATAGTAGGAAGTTACCGTTGAAGAACTGATATCCTGTACCCCTCTCGACGATACGCATAAATGTTGTGCCTCAATAATTACAGCAACATCCTGGGTATTCATAACCTGTTGGAGTTCCATGGCAATTTGCATGGTCATGCGTTCCTGTACTTGCGGTCGTTTGGCAAAATACTGAACAATTCGGTTAAGCTTGGACAGTCCAATTACTTTGCCGTTAGAAATATATGCGACATGGGCTTTGCCAACAATGGGTACAAAATGATGCTCGCAATTGCTGTAAAACGTAATGTCTTTTTCCAAAAGCATATTTTGATATTTGTAGGAATTTTCAAACAATGCAATTTTGGGCTTATTGGCTGGATTTAAACCGGAAAAAATTTCTTTTACGTACATTTTAGCCACTCGATCGGGAGTCCCCTTTAAACTGTCATCTTTTAAATCTAAACCCAGCGTTTCCATAATCGCTTTAAAATGTTCCCGAATTCGGCTTATTTTTTCCTCATCGGACAGATTAAAGGCGTCTTCTCTTAAGGGTGTTTGAATTCCCGTAAATAAATGATCGTTGCCAATTTCATCGTGGCTGTGCTGTTCGAGTGCAATCCGATTACCACGTAGCAGGGTATTCAGCTCTATTTCGTTCGGTTTCATATAATTCAATTTTTAAATCAATTTGGGTATCAATAAAAGGTCGGAGGCGCTCGTAGATAACCCGCGCAATGTTTTCGACCGTTGGGTTAATTTTTGAAAATTCTTCTACATCTAAATTTAGATTTCGGTGATCCATATACTCGATAATCTGACGTTGAATTAAAGCACTTAACCACTTTGTATCTGCAAGGTATCCGGTTTTTTCATCCGGAATGCCCTTTAAACCTACCGTAAGTTTGTAATTATGACCGTGAAAGTTGGGGGAAAAACATTTTCCAAAAACCTCTTTGTTTTTATGTTCATCCCACTCTCCACACAATAAACGGTGAGCCGCATTAAAGTGTTCGGTGCGGTATAAAGCCGTTTGCAACATACATTAAAAACAATACAATTACTTAATTGTTTGGACCGGGACCAAAATATTCTACATATATTTTGGGTGTTTCATAGAGTTTAACCCGATGTAAAAACACATTTTCGGGCAAATGCGGTACAATAATATCCCAAATACAAATGCATAAATTTTCTGTGCTGGGTAAAATGTTTTTTAAAAACGGAACGTCTAAGTTGAGATTTTTATGATCCAGGGCTTCGCAAACCTGCATTTGTAAAATATTACTTAATGTTTTAACATCCATTAAAAAACCGGTTTCAGGATTCACAGAGCCTTTTACTGTAACAATAAGTTCATAATTATGTCCGTGCCAGTTGGCATTTGCGCATTTACCAAATACCTTTTGATTCTTTTCATCGCTCCATTTTGGATTGCTAAGCCTATGGGCCGCATTAAAAAACTCATGACGGGTTAAATAAACCATACGGCAAAGTTAGGCAATTTAATTACTTTTGAAGGTGCCTAAACTCCTGATTTGCAGCAGTACCACCTTAGAATTAGAACCCTTTTTTAGGTTTTGCCAATTTAATGTAAATGCCCCGGGTGCCATTGAACCGGTAACGCCGAAAATAGATGTGCTGATAACCGGTATTGGCATTGCACAGTCTGCCTTTCGGTTTGCACAAATTCCAAAGCAGCATTATCAATATTTAATACAAGCGGGTATTGCCGGGTCCTTTAGCTCTCATTTACCCATAGGGTCGGTTTGTCAAGTAACCAGCGATCAGTTTTCAGAAATGGGAGCCGATGCGCCAGAAGGATTTATTCCTGCAAAAGATCTGTCCTTAGGTATTGACAATGTGTTTTTTTTACAAGCACCAAACCATTTTCCGGAACTAAAATTTTATAAGGCCAAGGGTATTACGGTTAATACGGTAAGCGGTCTTCCAAAGGCAATTCAACAATGTCAAGAACAATTTAATCCGGATGTGGAAACTATGGAAGGGGCCAGTTTTGCCATGGCTTGTAAGTATTTAAATTACAACGGCATTCAATTACGGGCCATTTCAAACCGTATCGAGGCAAGAAATACTAAAAACTGGAACATTCCCCTTGCCGTAAAAAACTTAAATACAGCCTTATTAGATTTTTTAAAATCCCACCATTGGATATGACGATTGCATTAGCATATTCTCCTTGTCCCAACGACTGCTTTATGTTTGATGCCCTGGTCAATCAAAAAATTGATACCCAAGGTTTTAATTTTCACGTTGAACTTTTAGATATTGATCGGCTTAATTCCAGTTTGTCTACTGAAACGTTTGATGTGTGTAAAGCCAGCATGTATGCCCTTATGCAACATTCCCATGCCTATGCAATTTCCGATTCAGGAGCAGCGCTGGGTTTTGGATGCGGTCCCTTACTTGTTTGTAAAAATGCCGTTTCCATCAAACAAAAACCCTTGTCCGAATGGGTGGTAGCCATTCCGGGTTTGCAAACTACAGCACATATGTTGCTTAAATCGTTTTATCCAGAAATACATCAAAAACCCGTTTACGTTTTCAGCGCAATCGAAGAGGCCGTTAGGTCCGGAAAAGTAGATGCCGGACTCATTATCCACGAAAGCCGTTTTACCTATGCCCAAAAGGGGCTGGAATGCATCGCCGATTTGGGTACGCAATGGGAACAACGGGAGCAACTTCCCATTCCATTGGGCGGTGTTGGAATTTCAAAAAAACTAACGGATAAAAGTGCTCAAGATCTTACCTTACTTATACGCAAAAGCATTCAGTTTGCATTTGATTTTCCAGAAAGTTCGCTGCCTTATGTGTTAAACCATGCTCAAAACCTGAGTGCTGAGGTGGTTCAAAAACACATTGAACTTTACGTTAATTCATACAGTCTTTCTTTAACTGAAAAAGGCCGAGCTGCCATTCAAAAATTAAACACCCATTAGGGCTTTTTAGAGGGTAACACCATTGCCGGCTTTATTTTTGTAACAATAAACTCGGTACGGCGATTTTTAGCATGTTCGGATTCGGGACAGTTATCTTTTATTTTACCCTCGCAGGCACAGGCGTTTAACAGCCTAGATTCTCCAAAACCTTTAGCCTTAATTCGACGCTTGTCTATCCCTTTTTTAATAATATAATTCATACTGGCCGAAGCGCGTGCCTGTGATAGCGTCATATTTGAAGCAGCAGAAGATTTACAATCGGTATGTGCCCTAAGCTCAATTGTAATCTGAGGCATGTCTTTTAAAATAGCAACAATTTTATCCAGCTCGAGGGAGGCATCCGGGCGTATTTTAGATTTTCCCTGATCAAAATAAATTGGATTTAAATTGGCCATTTTTCCAAGGTCCATGCCCAATTCTACTTTAATTAATTTTACTGTTAAATTCATATCCCCTGGATTTACAGGAACAGTGTCTAAAATTTCCGTATGCTGCAAATATCCGGGCTTATCAATTCTTAAAAAATAAACCAACTTTTGATTTAAACGCTTGCCTTTAAAAGGCTGATAATAAATCCCGTCGTTTTGAGTGTAATGGGTTTGTACCTCCGAATTGGTTAAAATATCCGTTATACGAATTCTCACATCGTCTAGCGAAATGCCGGATTTTGAATCGATAACACGGCCTTTTAATGCCAGTTTAGGATCGGGTTCCAAAAGATAGGTTTTTTCAAAGGTTTCAGTGCTTATGGTTTTGGGATGCAAACTGTCTTGCTCGGGTAAATAATCGGTTTTACTTAAATTCAATCCATAATCGGGTTCTTCTTCCAGTACCACTGAAACCTTACCGGAGGTATCGGAATAAAGCGTTTCTCCGTTTATTACAACTTCCACGCTGTCCAGTCGACGGTTGTCTTTTTTATCAAGCAAGGTAAACGTAGCGGGTTTTCCATAACGCGGATCTCCCGTTACTTTTACATCAAAAACATCATCGTCCATACCTCCTTTTTTTCGGTTTGAAGATAAAAACCCAGTTTTACCGGTTTCATCAATGTAATAGGCAAAATCATCGTTTTTAGAATTTACCGGAATTCCCATGTTGTAAACCGATGTAATTTGTTCGTTTTTAAGTTTGGCCATGTAAACATCTAACCCTCCCAATCCATCCAGTCCATCCGAGGAAAAATATAAAACACCTGTGCGTGCTGCAAATGGAAAAATTTCATTTCCTGCAGTATTAATTTTTTCGCCCAAATTTTCTGGCTGTCCCCAAAATCCAAATTCATCGCGTTTAACCTTGTATATATCCATACCACCGAATCCTCCGGGCATATTGGAAGCAAAATACAATACCGAATCGTTGGCACTAATCGAAGGATGGCAAAAATCGTAATCGGCTTTGTTAAAACCCAACTCGGTTTCTTTTCCGTCGGGCATTAAACTGGCCTCAATTATTTTTAGTTTAAATAATTTTTTATCGGTGGCTTCATCTGTGTAATTTCCGTTTCGGGTTATGTATGCAGTGGAATAATTGGAATTAAAACTTATGGGGCCATCGTGAAATTTTGAATTCATTGGGCCACCCCACTTGCTTGGTTTTTGTTGACCGGAAGCATCGGTTTTAAAAACATTAAAATATCCACCGGAGTTCCAGGAACTTTGACGGTTAATCCAGGGAGATGGATTTCGGTTGGAAGCAAAAACCACTTCATTTCTGTATTTTACAGCACATATATCGTTTTGTCCGGAATTAAATTTAGAGGCCGTCACCTGATA
>CAWUNH010000084.1:0-6029 GCA_963923435.1 uncultured bacterium | reverse complement strand
CCCTAGCCGAGGCACAATGGAAGGTATGGAACCTTAATGGTTACCAATGGATTTACACTCCATTGTATTCGGGTTTTGCACAAATGAGAGTTGAATATAAACAACTGAGTATACAAATTGGCAATCACTATGTAGGATACACCTACACAAGCAGCGATCATCACAGTTGGCTTAATCCATTCTGGATTCAAAATGCATCAATGGAAATTAAATGGCCACTATTTAAACGCCAAGAATTTATAGCCCAGATTTTTGCAGACAATCTTTCCGATCAATCCTATCAGTGGATTGTTGGAAAACCCATGCCGGGTCGAACCCTAGGAATTTCGTTTCAATATGCTTTTTAAACACTTTACATTATAACAATAACACCATGAAAAATTATTACAACAACACCATGAAAAAAACCAATACCGGGCGTTATATTGCGCCGCTAATCCATGTTTGGGCCTTTTGCTGTTTATTATTACCCTTACCAAACACGGCACAAGTGATAGCCGATTTTGAAAATTTTAATTTAAATCCCCCGGGCACTTATGCGCCTTCAACAAATACCGCCTTTGTTAGTTCAGGACTTAAATTTCCCTACAACTGGAATTCCTCCTTTGGAGGGTACTGGTCTGGTGGTTGGGCATACACCAATGCTTGGGATTCCACTACGGCAGGTTTTACAAATTTATATGGGGTTAAAGCCTATAAAGGGTATAACCAATCTTCTGTATACGTTGTAGGTCAGGACCGGGCTCGATTAATTTTAAGTCAGCCAGGAACCACACTAACCGGTTTTTATGTTACAAATACCACTTATGCCTACAAGGCCATAAAATTTGGAGACCCGTTTTGTCGAAAATTTGGCGACACAACCGGTACCAAATCAGGCGGACTTTATCCGCAGGGGGGATTTCCAGATTTTTTTAAATTAAGCATTCGTCCGTACCGTTATGGACAATTACAATTTGACAGTGCAGTGGTTTATTTGGCCGATTACAGATCGGCTGTTTCGGCCAACGATTTTATTTTAGATCAGTGGACCTGGTGTTCAACATCTTCTCTAGGTCAGGCCGACAGTTTGGAAATGCGATTGTTTTCTAGTGATGTTGGTAGTTTTGGAATTAATACGCCCTTATTTTTTGCCATAGACCACTGCATGGCAGAACTTTCCAAATCCGGAATTTATTTGAACCGAAACAACCCTTGTAAACACTGGTACAATTCATCGACCGACCGTATTGCCCGCAGTGCTGAAACGCCCGAATCAACCGAATATACGGTTTGTGATGCCAGAGGAATTTTATTGTACCGAGGAACCTGGTCTGGACTTGAATTGTATTGGAATACCCATGTTCAACCGGGCATGTATTACCTGAGCATTCAAAGCACAGGCGGTGCGAGCACATTAAAAATATTTCGGCAGTTATGAATTGGGTATTAAGGGGTATAATTTTAACGCTTGTAACATCCTGTATTAAACAAACACCGCAACTGCTTTCGCCCCAACCTCAGCCATTAACAGGCAATGCCAGTTCGGTATGGATAAGTTCAGAAGGAAATTTTGGTTATTCCAATGCAGATATCAGCGTTTACAATCCGGCTACAGGTCAGGTTACCAACGAATGGTTTAAGGCGGTTAATGGAAAAGGTCCCGGAGATGTAATTCAAAGTATTTACGAGTATAACGGCCGCATGGTTGTAATTGTAAATAATTCGGGTAAAGTAATAGAAATTGATCAACAGGGACGACAGATTGCTGAAAAAAATGGTTTTGTCTCACCACGGTACATGCACTATGTAAATGCACAAACGGCCTACCTCAGTGATTTTAAAAGTCAATACATATCTATAATAGACCCGGTTAGTTTTGAAAAAAAAGCCCAAATTTCTTGTCCGGGCTGGACCGAGGGTTTTATACCACTTTATTCCGAAGTGTGGGCTTGCAATCCCTTTAAAGACTATGTGTATTGTATTTCTGAACAACATAAAATAACCGACAGTATAAAAGTGGCTAAATCAATTTTCTCGGGAGTAAAAGATGCCAAGGATCGCGTTTGGCTGATGTCGGCCCCCTATAACGATTCGGGTGTTTTATACGCATTGGACGTTCAGAGTCGCCAGATTGTACAAAAATTGGATTTAAAGGGTAAAGCGCTTTCACAATTGGTTTTAAATGAACGAAAAGACACCTTGTTTTTTATTCAGCAGGATCTTTGGTATTTAGCTTTAAATCAACCCAATGCATTGCCTGCCCCCTATATAACTCTCAATGCCATGAATCCCTATGGATTTGGCAAAGACCCCCGCAGCGGTCGGTTTTATATTTCGGATGTTAAAGATTACACGTCCCGATCGGAAATTTTTGTGTACAATGCCAAAGGACAACCTTTAACCAGTTTTAATGCGGGGGTTAATGCTTCCGGTTTTTATTTTAAATAAATCATCATCTTTGAATAAAATATTTCAGGCTGAAACCATCGGTTCACATTATCAGTTTTGACGTGCCCTATCCAGCTAATTATGGCGGGGTAATAGATGTATATTATACTGTAAAGGCGCTGGCTGAAAGGGGCGTTCATGTAAATTTACACTGCTTTTATAACAAACGTAAACCGGCCCCCGAATTACAATCTGAGGGCGTTTCGGTAAATTATTACAAACGAAAAATGGGATGGTGGAACCATGTGCATTGGCTACCGTTCACCGTTGTTTCCAAGCCGCTAAAACACTTGCGGCATCAACTTTTAAAAGATCAAAATCCAATTATTGCCGAGGTGCTCCACTGCATTCATGTTTTTAAGGATGCGGCTTTAAAACACCGCTTAAAAATATACCGTCACAGCAACATAGAACACCGGTACTATAAAGGTTTAGCAATTGCCGAACGCCATTGGCTTAAAAAAATGTATTTATACATTGAATGTTTAAAATTAAAGCACTACGAATCCAAAATTAGTAATGCAAATTTGGTATGGGCCGTTAACCAAAGCGATGCAACGTATTTTACAAACCGGTACCCCGGTCTCAGGGTTCAGTGGATTCCCAGTTTTAACGGATTTAAAAAAATTGATGCTTTGCCGGGGCAAGGCACCTACGCATTATTCCATGGAAACTTAGAGGTGTCTGAAAATATTTTGGCATTGCACTGGATAATTAAATCGTTAGCACCCTTTCAAATCCCTTTGGTGGTGGCTGGAAATTCTGCATCCGAAAAACTGTGGAAATCCCTTAGGACCTATTCCTGGATTACCTGCGTTCCATCACCTCAGGATTCGGAGCTTAAGGATTTAATTCAAAACGCACAGGTTCATGTTTTGTTTACCCATCAACCTACGGGCTTGAAATTAAAGCTTTTGAATGTTTTATTTAACGGACGCTGGTTGGTATGTAATTTTAATATGCTTGACGGAACCCCCATAAAACCTCATGAGGAGCTTGGTGTATTGGTTTCCAACGACAGTATTGAATACGGTCAATTGGTAAAGAATGCCATGAATGTAAAATGGAAAGCTAATTCAGAACAGCGCAATGCAGTATTAAAACCTTTTATGGATGCCACCAACATTAAGTTTGTTTTAAAGGACTTGTTTGAGTCGGGCGAAATGGTTAAACCAGTAATAAAGGAATGTTAATTTCATGACGAACTTTTTCAACTGTTGTGCCCAAAATCCAGTCCTTAAAGCTGCGGTGTCCATGAGTTCCCATAATTAATAAATCGCAACGGTGTTTTTTACACAGGTCCGGAATACTACGCGAAGCTGTTCCAAATCCTAAATCAATGGATACCAAATACCCTTCTGCCACGAGCTTATTTTGATAGCGTTTTAATACGTCATAATCTTTTTCACGCTCTGCATCAAACGTATGTTCGCCGTAAATTAAAGCTGCGGCACTTTCCAAAACATGAAATAAAAAAAGTTCAGATCCGGGTTGCATCAGAGAACAGGCCTGTTGCAAGGCTCTGGAATCGGCTGTACTAAAATCCAGGCAAACACCGATGCGTTTTGGTTTTTCTGTTGGAATTAAAGCAGGCAAAGCGGCCGTTTCGGTATTTGAAATAGAGTTGTTTTTTTGAGATTTTATGAATGGCAGGACCGTGATTAAAATCAAAAGAACGATGCAAAAAGCTAAAACCGGTATCAGTATCCAACCCATCGAATAACCCGATGGATGCTGTGAAATCAGGGAACGTATTTCCGATAAAACAAATTTGAGATTTAGGCCAATAATTAATCCGGCACCGCACCAGGACAAAATTTTTTGCCAAAGAGGAATACAAAAAGGGCCCATGGTTTGACGATTGCTTACAAAATAAATTAACGGTATTATAGCAAAGCCAAGTTGTAGACTTAAAATTACCTGACTCAAAACCAAAAGTTTTCCCAAAGCCGCTTCGCCGGAAATAATGATAACCAGAGTAGCCGGTACAATGGCAATGATCCGGGTTATAATTCTGCGGGCCCAAGGGCTTAAGCGAATGTTTAAATAGCCTTCCATTACCACTTGACCGGCCAGAGTGCCCGTAATAGTTGAACTTTGCCCCGCAGCAATTAGGGAAAGTGCAAACAGTATTGGAGCCCAAGTGTTTCCTAATATAGGTGCCAATAAGCGGTGAGCATCTTCAATTTGGGTTATTTGAAACAATCCGTTTTTGTAAAAGACGGTGGCGGAAACAATCAGAATGGCAGCATTTACAAAAAATGCCAGGTTTAAGGCAATGCCACTGTCAATTAAATTAAAACGTAGCGCTCGTTTTATTTCTTCGTTTTTTCTGGGAATCGAACGGGTTTGAACCAAAGAAGAATGCAGGTACAAATTATGTGGCATTACGGTTGCGCCAATTATTCCAATGGCTAAATAAAGGGCTTCCGAATGGGATAGTCCCGGAATTAAACCTTTTGAAACTTCCTGTATGGCGGGCTTTACAATACACAACTGAATTAAAAATGAGATGCCAATCATGGCCACTAAACCAATGATAAAGGCTTCCAGCTTACGAATCCCTTTTTTTATAAGCAGTAACAAAATAAAACTGTCCAGCACCGTTATTAATACACCGTTTAATAACGAAATACCCGGAAATAAAAGATGCAATCCAATGGCCATGCCGATAACCTCTGCCATGTCGCAGGCCGCAATGGCAATTTCAGCCAATACATACAGGGAAATGTTGATAAAGGGCGGAAAATACGCCTTTGAAGCCTGAGCCAGATCCATACGGCCCACAATTCCAAGTCGGATGCAATGGCTTTGCATGAGCAGCGCCATAATGTTACTTATTAGCAATACCCATAACAATTCATATCCAAAGGCACTTCCTGCAGCTATGTCGGTAGCCCAGTTTCCAGGATCCATATACCCAACTGAAATCATATAGGCCGGACCTAAAAAAGCCAGTACCGATCGCCACCCTCTGCCCGGAGGGGGTTTTACACTGGAGTGCACCTGTTCTAAAGAATTTGACATTAGAAGGGGAATTTAAGTTGAAGTTCTGCCCCGCTGGTGACTGTGATGGTCCGTTCCATGGTGTTCATGCTTCGGCCTTGAATTCGGTTTCTCCAAAAAACACGGTAAATTCCAGGTTGAAGAATCCATTGGGTTTGGGTTTGCGCATTAAAAGTTTTTAAAAACATCCAGGTTCGGGAAACAGAATGATAATACTGTACTAGCCCGTCTCCGGGACTTAATGAGAGAACGGTTAAGCGACCGGGTTGTTCAATTTCTATGCGATGCAAACGTTCGGGAGCAATATCAAACGACTTAATATCATACAAAGGTTGAGTTAGAATTTGAACATCGTACCGGCCCGACAGGTATTTTACATGGGATTGTAGCGGTTGACTGTAAAGGATTGTTTTAGTAGCCGTATCGCGGACAAGCGAATAAATAAATGCCGGTTGAAATTCCGAACCTTCGGTTTGGTGAACCTGCAGGGTGCCCTGCGGTGTTGCAACCGGAACGTGAAGGTGAATTCCATTTTGCCGGTGTTGCACTGTGCTGGATTGTTCCGGAATGGTATGAATTTTAATTTTAAAAGG
>CAWUNH010000083.1:0-6036 GCA_963923435.1 uncultured bacterium | reverse complement strand
GCCCATTGCGCCCAACATTACAGCACTGGATCCTAACACTGCTGGTAAGAGGATTGAATTTGAAGCAGGCATTATTTTGTTTTTAAAAGCAGTTCGTTGGAAATTTCCAAATCGGTTTTTCCGATAAACTCCAGTGCTCCTTTAGCCGAAAGGGCCCATTCGGAATGAGGGAATTGTTGGATGATTTCATTGTAAACCGATGCTGCTTTGGTTTCACTGTGGTAGGGACCGTCTTCGTCGTAAAGTTGGGCTTTTAAAAATAATGCCAGTGGTTTATTAGCCGATTTTGGATACCGATCAATAAATGCATTTAAAGACCTTTCGGTTACTGAATCCATTTTAAGCGCTCTGGAAACCTGTGCTGTTTTAATAAAAAAAACCGAGCTGGTAGAATCGGAGGCACACTGCGAAGCAAAATCTAAAAATGCGTACACGGCCTGTTTTCCAAGAGTGGTATCCAATTCCATTTGAGTAAACAGGGTGCTGTCCAAACGGCGGGCTTCCGATTTTTTAATGCGGCAAAGCTCCGTTGAAGTGTTGCAGGAACTGCACAATTTTAAAAGCAATATTAAAAACAAACTATTTTTCATGGTTTACGGGGGCGTTTAAATTTATAATCCGGTAAACTTAAGCCTTTAGAAATAGCTTTTAACTTACCCTCTATTAACTTTCGTTTAAATGCTGTAATGCGATCCGTAAACAAGATTCCTTCGATATGATCGTATTCGTGCTGAATGATGCGAGCCTGTAACCCGCTGAAGTGTTCTTCGTGCAGATTCCAATGCTCATCGCGATACCTTAAATGAATGCTTTCTGGACGCATAACATCTTCGCGAAGTTTGGGAATGCTTAAGCAGCCCTCATTAAAACTCCATTCGGTTCCATAGGCTTCAATGCATTCTGCATTGATAAAAACTTTTTTAAACGTTTGAAGCGCATTTAATTCGGGGGTCTGTTCGGTTTCGTCTTCGGCAAAGGGGGCCGCATCTATAACAAAAAGCCGAATGGATTGACCTACCTGTGGGGCTGCTAAACCAACTCCCTGGGCCTGATACATGGTTTCAAACATGTTGTCAATTAATTCCTTTAGCCCATCGGACATTTCAGGGATGCTTGCCGCTTTTTTGCGGAGCACCGCATCGCCGTATAATACAATAGGCAATACCATTTTAACGGCTGTAATTGGGAGCTTCGCGGGTAATTACAACATCGTGCGGATGACTTTCTTTAACCCCCGCACTGGTTATTCGGATAAATTTGGATTTTTGAAGCGCCTTGATGTCTTTGGCTCCGCAATAGCCCATGCCGGCTCGGAGTCCGCCAATGATTTGATAGATGATTTCGGATAAAAACCCCTTGTATGGAACCCGACCGCTGATACCCTCAGGAACCAGTTTTTTAATATCCTCTTCTGCATCTTGAAAATATCGGTCTTTACTGCCTTTTTGCATGGCTTCCAACGAACCCATTCCACGGTACGATTTAAATTTTCGTCCTTCGTATATAATGGTTTCACCAGGACTTTCTTCTGTTCCGGCAAACATTCCGCCCATCATTACGCATCCAGCTCCGGCTGCTAAAGCTTTTACAATATCCCCTGTAAACCGAATGCCTCCATCGGCAATGAGTGGAATTCCTGAATTTTTTAAGGCCGAGGCCACGTCCCAAATAGCTGAAAGCTGAGGTACGCCAACCCCAGCAATAACTCGTGTTGTGCAAATAGAACCGGGCCCAATACCTACTTTTACAGCGTCTGCTCCAGCTTTTACCAAGGCTCTGGCGGCATCACCGGTGGCAATGTTGCCTACTACAACCTCCAATTTTGGGAATTTGGTTTTTACGGATTTTAACATGCTAATGACCGCCTTACTGTGGCCATGAGCTGTGTCAATTACTATGGCGTCTACACCTGCGGCTTCGAGTGCACTCACGCGGGCCAGAGTATCCGCAGTAACTCCAACAGCAGCAGCAACCCGCAGCCGACCCTGTGCGTCTTTACAGGCATTGGGTCGGACTTTAATTTTAATTATGTCTTTATAGGTGATTAATCCCGTAAGTTTATTGGATTTGTCTACAATGGGCAGTTTCTCGATTTTATGTTTTTGAAGAATGGACTCGGCTTTTTTTAAATCAATGCCCTTGGGTGCTGTTATAAGTTTATGGTAGGGTGTCATGATTTCGGTGATGGCCCGGTTCATATTTTTTTCAAAACGTAAATCGCGGTTGGTAACAATGCCTTTTAAAACCATTTGTGCATTCACTACCGGAATACCCCCTATTTTATGCTCCGACATCATGCGGTGGGCGTCTTTAACGGAGGCTTGTTCGTTGAGTGTTAAGGGATCCGATATCATTCCGCTTTCACTGCGTTTAACTTTTCGAACTTGTTCGGCCTGCTCGGCAATGCTCATGTTTTTATGCAAAACACCTATGCCTCCTTCTTGAGCAATGGCAATGGCCATTTTATGTTCGGTAACCGTATCCATAGCAGCCGAAACGATTGGTGTGTTAATTTGTATGTTTTTGGTAAACCAGGAGGTAACCGTAACATCTCTTGGCATAACCTCTGAATAAGAGGGTACTAATAAAACGTCATCATAGGTCAGACCTTCAGGAATGAACCTCAGTTGCTTGTTTGAAACCGCCATGATTTGAATTTATAATAAATTCATGCAAATATAGGCATTTTCGGGCTGTTTTGAAAGCCCTGAAACGAATCTTAATCTGGGTGATTGAGTTGTCTTAAATTAAGTGGGCAATTTTGGATTTTTTAATAAAGATTTTATTTTCTGATATTATGTGCTTTTAAACAATTGTTTTTTCTGTAATACAACAAAAGGCATCTGAACCTTACCTTTACAAAATGGAAGAAGTGATTTTGGTGGATGTTAATGACCAAACCTTGGGTACAATGGAAAAATTAAAAGCGCACGAACTGGGACGGTTGCACCGTGCAGTTTCGGTTTTTATTTTTAACTCAAAGCAGGAATTATTGCTTCAACAACGTGCTTTTACCAAATACCACAGTGCCGGTTTATGGACCAATACCTGTTGTTCGCATCCCCGATCCGGCGAACTTCCCATATCTGCGGCCAAACGGCGCCTCCAAGAAGAAATGGGCTTGGATGTCGAACTGCACTTTTCCGGAACCTTTATTTATAAGGCTGCTTTGGACCAAGGTTTAACAGAACACGAACTGGATCATGTGTTTTATGGAACATCGGATGCGTTACCCATTTTAAATCCGGAAGAGGTACATGCCTATCGGTGGATTTCCAAAGCGGATTTGGAAATTGAAATTCAAAAATTTCCCGAGCGCTTTACCTATTGGTTTCCGCTGGCCCTTCATCGGTTTTATTAATCCACTTTATTAAGCGTCCAGGCTTCGGGAGCTGCCTCAAACAAGGGCTTGGTTAAGGACCAAACCGACTTAAACAGAGCAGAATTACGGTAGGCTTCTAAATCGGCTTCGCTTTGCCAAATACTGTATGTAAAATACACGCGCGCATCTGCGGTATGGTTCCATAATTCGAGATGCAAACATCCTTTTTGAGATTTTATTTTGGCTTGATGCGCTTTAAAAACACTTTCAAACGACTGCGTGTTTGATTTTTGAAAGGTCATTTTAACCAGTCGTGTAATCATAAAATTTGTAATGTAATTTGAAAAAAACGGTGCGTTGCAATACTTCTGGGAATTAACAAATCTGCCGCACTCTGACCGCAGATAGAAACTTCTAAATAATTTGCTGAGTTAAAAAGCAACAGGGGTTGTCCATAGGGCACATCGTAATAATAGGTATGAAGCGTATTGATTACTGCTCCGGGCAATACCACTTCGAAATGCCCCTTAGGACAAGCCGCTTCAAAAACGTTTTTGGTTATATTGGTAATAATGTTTCCAAATGCGTCTTGATATATTTTTTGACCCTTTAAAACATTTCCTTGTACATATGGCTCGGGCCAGGTTAAGCGGGAAAATTCTTGGGTTTTAAGTCCTACATTTTCTGGATGCTGGTCTTGTAACAGACTTGCTGTTATATAAGGAAACAGGTCTCTTAAATAAAATAAACCCTTTTTGGGGTCATCGTAAAACACATTGAAAATTTCAAGGCCTTCTCCCAACAAAGAGAGCAATCCATTATCGGGTGTAATTATCCATTGGGACAGATACCGGCATACTAAAAAACGTTTAGGATCCGAAGCCCATTCCGGTTTAATGAGGGGGCGGTCGGAGGTGTTTTTAACGGCTATGAGATGAACGCTGCCTTCTGGAAAAAAACCAAGGCTGCTCTTTAGTATGTAAACAACCGAAATTAAATCTTTGTTATCCTCGCCTGTACTTAAATCTATTAAATGAACTCCGGGTAACTGCCGATGCAGGACCGACTTTGCCATACCCAGATAGGGATCGTTGCTCGTTAAATCGGTAATTATAGTAACCTGAGGCATTGTTCAAAAATAATCAATATAAGAGCCTTGTTTTTTTTGAACTTTAATTGGAATCAACAGTTTTATAAACATGCCCGACAAAACATTTTTATTGGAATACATTGAACCCCTAGAATTTTACGGGGTTCACGATCAAAAACTTAACATTCTTCGAAAATGCTATCCGGACATTCAATTTACAGCCCGAGGATTTAATTTAAACGTAAAAGGTCCCCAACAGCAACTGGAACGTTTTGAATTGCAGTTTCAAAAAGTAATGGCACATTATATGCAAACCGGCCTGCTAACTACAGAAGTATTGGAGCACATCTTTTCATCAAAGGATGCTCAGGAGTTCGGTTCGGTGTTAAAAGATGATACGGTGCTTTTGTTTGGTCCAGGCGGAAACGCCATTCGAACCCGTACCGCCAATCAACAACAATTGGCCGATGCCGTTCAAAAACATGCCCTGGTATTTGCTGTGGGTCCCGCAGGTACGGGTAAAACCTATACAGCAGTAGCTTTGGCGGTTCAGGCCTTAAAACGAAAAAGTATAAAACGCATTATTCTCACCCGACCGGCGGTTGAGGCCGGTGAAAATTTGGGGTTTTTACCCGGCGATTTAAAAGAAAAACTGGATCCCTACATGCAGCCTTTATACGATGCATTGGCCGATATGATTCCTCCGGAAAAACTCAAATTTTATATAGAAAACCGTACTGTTCAAATTGCACCATTGGCCTTTATGCGCGGGCGTACCCTTGATCATGCCTTTGTAATTTTAGACGAAGCTCAAAATACAACCGAACCTCAGATGAAAATGTTTTTAACCCGAATGGGTCAAAACGCGCAATTTATAGTAACGGGCGACTTAACTCAAATAGATTTGCCCGCAAAACAAAAAAGCGGATTGCCACAGGCACTAAAACTGTTGGAATCTGTTTCGGAAGCTAAAATTGTGTTTTTAAATGCTCAAGATGTTGTTCGGCATCCCCTGGTTAAAAAAATCATTGACCGCTACGATCATTCCTGAATTTGATTTTTTACAGGAATAAGCAATTGTGTAATCCAACGGGATGAATCCTCCGTTTGCTCCGGACTTACAAGATAGATTTCACGAACCGGTCCTGCAAGTTGCAATTTTTTTTCTTTTAAATCCAAACTGATCTTTGTATAAACCTCTGCCAGTTTACGGTAATTGCCGTAGTGGTGAAAAACATAAAAATCACCCGATTCCAAAAACACCAACTGCCCCTGTTGCGGATTTTGTTGCGGCAATGATTGAATGGGCTTAAATAATTCAAATCGCTCACGGATGCTGTCTTTATATAAAAGAATTTGACCCAGAGGACCATCCGGAATCATATTAAAACGCTGAATGCCTTGGTATAGCTGTTGCATGCAACGGCTGATATTTTGAGTTCTGTTTTCCGGATTACACGAATCGGATTGTACATAACACAGCATTTCTTTTAAATGAACTATTCCGGAGTACCCCTTGTGCATTGGTATTTTAGGATGATTATCGTACTCCGGAGCAACGGGCCTTGCATTGGAGCTTTCTTGAACGGCCGTTTGACAATCCGCCAGTAAAATCAAACTGCAA
>CAWUNH010000082.1:0-6209 GCA_963923435.1 uncultured bacterium | reverse complement strand
AAAACAATCTTCCATACAAATACTCAAAGCGCCCCGAAAGGGGCGTTTTGCTTTTTAATCGTTTAATGAGGCGAATTGAAAATGGATTGTAATTAAAATAAAACAAATTAGAGGTATTTTTGTAATTATTACGTGAATTTGTACACCCAACATCTTACTTCGTATGCACGGTTTAAAACCCATGAGGTTAAAATTGGAGACCTTATTATGGGTAAGGATCATCCCATACGGGTTCAAAGCATGACCACAACCGATACCATGAACACAGAGGCTACTCTTGCTCAGTGCATTCGGATGATTGAAGCCGGATGCGAATTGGTACGAATAACGGCACCCAGTATTAATGAGGCACAGAATTTAGAGCAAATAAAAAAAAAATTAAAAGATAAGGGCTATCATACCCCTATTTGTGCCGACATCCATTTTACTCCCAATGCTGCTGAGTTTGCAGCAAGAGTAGTGGAAAAGGTCCGAATAAATCCAGGTAATTACGCCGATAAAAAAAAATTTGAACAAATTGAGTATACCGATTCCACGTATCAAGCGGAATTGGAACGCATACAAAAACGCTTTGTGCCTTTGGTTCGTATTTGCAAGGAATACGGTACTGCCATGCGGATTGGAACCAATCACGGATCATTAAGCGATCGTATTTTAAGTCGTTACGGCGATACGCCCCGCGGCATGGTAGAGAGCGCGCTTGAGTTTATACGAATTTGCGAAGCCGAAGGTTTTTACAATCTGGTAATTTCCATGAAAGCCAGTAATACGCAGGTAATGGTTCAGGCATACCGCTTACTCGTTTCAGAAATGCTTGCTACCAACAGAACGTATCCTTTACATTTGGGTGTTACGGAGGCGGGTGATGGTGAAGACGGTCGTGTGAAATCTGCCGTAGGTATTGGTTCTTTGCTGGAAGATGGAATAGGTGATACGGTACGGGTGTCTTTAACCGAAGAACCTGAATTTGAAATACCGGTTGCCCGTGCATTGGTAAACCGCTATTCGGCCCTTCGAAGCCCCTTGTCTTTACCCAATAACAATCCTACGATTCATTACAATCCATACCAGTATCAAAGGCATTCCAGCAACGAAATTTTAAATTTGGGGGGCTCTAAGGTGCCAGTTGTAATTACTGAGCTAATGGGTCACTCCAAAATAAAACCTTCGCATTTGTTTGCCTCTGGATATTCGTATTCTGTTTCAGCCGATAAATGGCATTTATCAGACCAGGCTTCCGATTTTATTTACATAGGTAAGGCAGAATTACCTTTTGAAATTCCTGGAAACTTAGGTATTATTCAAGATTTTACATCCTGGAAGCAAAATGCATCGCGCGCAAGGTTTTATCCACTGCTGCAGTATAACGATTATTTAAACCATTACAATGATTTTTTAAATGAAATTAAGTTTGTAGAATGTACAAATTCAGAGCAATGGCTGCATGTAATTAATTTGTCCAACAAAAAAAACGCTACAGTTGTAGTGGCCTCAGCAGAAAACGAGTCATCGGTTTTTCAATGGAGGGATTGGCTGCTAAAACTCAAAGCAGGAGAATCTTGTCCTCCTGTTATATTTAAAAAGGCTTACCAAAGTGTAAATGCCGAAAGCTTATCGCTGAATGCTTCTGTTGATTTTGGATCCATGCTTTTAGACGGTTTTGGAGATGGAATTTGGATTAGTGATAATGGGGTTTCACTGGCCGACCGATGCCGAATTAGTTTTGGAATTTTACAAGCCACGCGCACACGCATTAGTAAGACGGAATACATTTCCTGTCCCAGCTGTGGAAGAACACTGTTTGATTTACAGGAAACCACACAACGCATTCGTTCACGAACCCACCATTTAAAAGGAGTTAAAATTGGAATTATGGGATGCATTGTAAACGGTCCGGGTGAAATGGCAGATGCCGACTATGGATATGTAGGAACCGGAGTAGACAAAATATCCCTCTATAAAGGACAAAACCTGGTTAAAAAAAACATTCCTGCAAACACCGCTGTTGATGAACTCATTGATTTGATTCGTCAGCACGGCGACTGGGTAGATCCGCCCAAGTTTAATACTTAAGCGGGACATTAACCCATTAGCCAGTGTAAAAATTATGCATCCTTAAGGTTTCATTTTTTTTGCAGGCCTTCCCTCATAAGTAAACGATTATAGCTTTTATTTAATTTATTTTTTAGTACTTTAGTTTCAAATGAAATACACCTTAGCATTCTGCACAGTGTTTTTTTATTGGGTAAATAAACCGGTTTATGCTCAGGCCATGCAGGTTACCTTTTGTATGCAGGTGGTAGAACTCCGCGATACCCTGATTTTAAATGAACTTGAAAAAACTGCTTTTACTTTTGAAAACGCCCGATGGAATTCGGCCCTTAAAGGCATTAAGGTGCAAATTTACACCTTGCCTGAAAACAAAGTTAAACTTGAGCTTATTTTAAAACGCGGAAAATACAAGCAACTTTCGCTTACAGAAAACAACAATTTGATAGATTGTGACAGAGCCCAAAACCAATTTTGTAGTGTTGTGTTTCAAAATCAGCAAACCTATGTACCGATTAACGCGCTTTTTGAGTTTGTGCACAGTCAGTTAAAACGATGAAACAAAGAGGCTTGATATTGGCATGTGTTTTAAGTTTTTTTAATTGCTTGTCAATTAAAGCACAATCCAACATTAATGCCGATTGCATCAACGCCATTCCCCTTTGCTCAAACCCCAGTTTTACCTTTAATTCAACCTCTGGAGTAGGTAACGTTTCGGATATTCCTGCAAACAGCAATGTAAGCAACCCATCCACAAATCCGGCATCCAATAATTCCGGATGCCTCCTGTCCGGCGAATTAAAGCCACAGTGGTTAATTATTACAGTTGGTAATGCAGGTTTTTTGGAATTTGTTTTTGGCGCTTCCAACAGTCCGCATCCCCAAGTGGGATTTTATGACTGGGCTTTGTGGCCGTATTCACCAACCACATGTTCGGCCATTCAAAACAACCAGCTTGCACCCTTGCGCTGCAATTGGAATGCATCTTCGAGCGGCGGAACCGGTATTGCATCTGGGTCCAACATTCCGGTTGGGGGAAACAGTGGAAACTACGAACCCCCTTTGGCAGTTTTACCCTGTCAGCAGTACATTATTTGCATTTCCAATTACAGTGGGGTTAACACCTTGGTTAGTTTTCAATCTCTGGGCAGCGCAAGTTTATCGTGCAATCCCAATTGTTTGTCGGTTAACAATCCCAGTATTTGTGCAGGTCAATCGGCCACCATTGTAGCTGCTGCTTCGGGAGCCCTGGCCAATTTAAATTATTCGCTTCAACCCGGAGGACTCACTTCACCAAGCCCGACTTTTATTGTAAATCCAATGACCAATACCAACTACACGGTATTAGCATCGGGCATTAACACGCAAAGTACAGTGGTAACCCAGTCTGCCATCAGCTCTGTAATGGTTGGAATACAACCTACCATTGCACCGACCTTAACCCAGGCAACTTGTGTAAATACATTAACAGCCTTTCAAATGAATCTTGGATTTTCTGGAAATCCCGCCAACGTTTCGTATACAGTGGTTTGGAGTCCGCAGCCCTCTGCAATTGGATCCAATACACAAACTTCTTTTTCAGGCTCTGTAACTCCCGGGGTATATGCCTACACTGTTTTAGCAAACGGTGGTTGTTCCGTAGCTTCAGCTTTTACCATTGCTTCAAGTCCTGCCAATGCAAACTTTGGATTTAATCCGGCGGGTTCTGTTTTTTCAATTACCTGTGCACAACCCGTTGTAACCGTTCAAGCACAAAACGCGGCATTAAATTATACCTGGTCGCAAACCAACCAACCCTCACAATGGAGTTCTCTTGGAACCTTTACACTTAATCAGAGCGGAACCTGGACGGTTAGTGCACGGCATCCGGTTTCTCTGTGCACCAGTGTTCGAACGCTAACAATCGTTCACAACACCCTGACTCCCCAAAGTATACTGCAACCCACCTTTCAGCAAATCAATTGCAGTAATTTAAATCCGGTACAAGTTACGGTTACTGCAATAAATCCAATGGTTAATGTACAGCATCTAATTTTAAGTCCCAACAACGGCACGTTTTCGAGCGCCAATGCCCAAACGACCTACAGCCCCGGTATTCCTGGAATTTACACCGTGATTACCCAAAATCAAATCAACGGTTGTACAGTCGCAAAACAATTCACCTTGGTTTCAAGTCAGGGATTTCCCACATTTACCTTAGGCAGTCCGCAAAATTTTACCTTGGGATGTTCCAGTAAAAGTGTTGCAAGCATACAAATTTTAAACGCCCAAACCACATCTGTAAATCCCAGCAGTTCATTGCAAATTCCTACCGGAGGTCCCGTTAGTTATACCTTACTGGGCCCACCAACCAGCAGTTTATTGGCAAGCAATTTATCTACCGTAAATGTATACACGGTTACAACAGCCGGTACCTGGACCGCGGTAGTAAAAGATATTGGACCCAGCGGATGTATTACCCGAATTCCGTTTACAGTTTTAAACAATGCATTTCCTCCGTCGATAGATTCGTTGCGAGTGCCTCAAAAGGTTCTCAATTGTGCGGTCCCAAGCACGACCCTCATTGGATTTACTTCAACTCCTAACGTTACTTCGCAGTGGTCCTATTCATTGTTAAACACGCTCCAGGGCAACAGCATTTCGGTAGCAGCCAATTTTACTGCGCCTACCAGTATTTATATTGCTAATTATACGTTTACAGTTAAAGACAACAGTAATTTGTGTGAAAATTTTACCATCGTTCCAATATTTCAAAATATATTTCCGCCTAAGGCACTAATAGCCGGTACCGGTTCATTAACTTGTTTAACCAAAACACTCACCCTTACCAATAATAGCAGCAGTGGTATTCCAATCAGTTCCGGATACCCAACCAATTTACCCGTTATAGCCGCGTTATGGATGGGGCCACCACCACAGGGAAGTTTATCCAATTCTTCAACCTATAACGCCGCCTATCCCGGCACATATACTCTTATTGCAAAAGATTTAAACAACGGTTGTTCAAATTCAGTAGAATTTAACTTAACAGAAGATGTACAGTTGCCTTCTGTAAACAATCCAAATATTCCAGGACCTTTTTATTTAGACTGTGGCTCGGATACCGTTCGAATCTTGCCGGACTATAAAACCGATTTGGGACTATTAAAATTTCAATGGTTGGCGCCCATGGGGGCAGCTACCTCAGATCCAACCAAATCTTTTTTAATCAGCGATTCGCCCGGAATTTACCGGATTATTGTAACCAATATGTTAAACGGATGTGTCACAACTTCTGAAATGAGTGTTAAAAACGGCACATTAACTGCTGATTTTAAGGCCAGCCCCTTACGAGGATTTGCACCCTTAGAGGTTCAATTAGAAAACCAATCCAAATCCTCCTCCAATATTTTAAACCTTAACAGCACCTGGAATTTTGGCAACGGCACCTATTCGGTAACCGAATCTTCTACCGTTTCGCCGCAAATTGTGTACCATCAACCGGGCACTTACACCATTCAATTGTATACCCAACGCGGCAGTTGCATAGAAAAAAAGCAGCAGGTTGTAGTGGTGGATATTGCATCTGAAATAGAATTGCCAAATATTTTTACCCCCAACAACGATGGTGTAAATGATTTTTTCACCATTGCTTTTAAAGGATTGCAAACACTGGAAGTAACCATTACCAACCGCTGGGGATTGAGGGTGTACCATTACAACCCCTCCGACCTAAACCGGCAACTGCTCTGGGATGGAACATACAATGGCAACGCTTTGCCCGATGGAATTTATTTTATTGAAGTTCAGGCTAAAGGTTGGGACGGCACATTGCACTCGCGAAAGTCCACTTTAACGCTCATTCGTTGAATGCGCCTCTCGAAAACTTAATACGTATTTACTTAACAAATCTTTTTGAGCAGCTGTAAGTTCTGCTTTTGGAGCCATTTCATCAATTTCATGAATCCATTTACGCTCGGAAAATATTTCAATTTTAGGCAAGTCGTGACATTTTGCGCAATTGGATATAAAAATGGAATGCCCCTTTAATAAGTCGGAAGCTGAGGTTCCAGGCCAGCGTTTTTCAGCAATCGTTTGGGTTGAAGGATCCAACAGTTCTTGTTTGGCAGTATAAGATCTGTCTCTTATACACATCTGACGCTGCCGACGAAGGCTTAGGT
>CAWUNH010000081.1:0-6219 GCA_963923435.1 uncultured bacterium | reverse complement strand
TTAAAAAAAAGCCCGGTTTTGCCGGGCTTTTTATTGGAGTACCCTCCTGCTTAGGATTGTTCCGCCTTAGGCTTAGAGTCCAACAGCATAAATGCATTGGCTACAATTTCAGAACTCATTTGACGTTTTCCTTCTTTGTTGACATAAACCCGGTTAAGGAGTTTACCATCAATGTTTACGCGTGAACCTTTGTGTAAGATCCGCTCGGCAATACCGGCCAGGTTGCCCCAGGCAACCACAGAATGCCAATGCACATCTTTTACTTTTTCACCGTTGCGTTTGGTGTACTGTTCTGAAACCGCTACGTTAAAACGGGCCAACTTACCGCCGTTTTCAAGGGTTTTTACTTCGGGTTCTGCGCCCAGACGACCTATGATCTGGACCTGATTGCTCATGTTTTTCATGTGTTTTGTTTTTTTTGTTTTACGTTTTTTATTTTGATGATTTAATTGGCGCCATTAAAATCAACAGGACAAAGGTGAGGTGGGTGTAAATCAGGATTCGGTTATTTTTCGTTTATATCCGCCTATATGTAATTGTATTCGTTTGTTGTCGGATAAATTTTTAAGGTTTTATCGTATATTTATTATAGGCTATGCGCTGGATTGTTTTTTGCTTACTTGGACTTGGTTACGGATCCTATGCCCAAACCTGGCAACTTGAAATTAAAAGTAAAGTAGAACTCTGGAACTGGAAACTTTCTACTCAAGTAGAAAAAGAGGTTCTTCCGCTTGAAAAAGCAACCATTAAACTGATTAAATCGGGAGTTGTAGTAAAAGAAATGCGAAGCGCTCCCGACGGAACCTTTTCCATTATGATTCCTCCCAACGGAGTTTTTGAATTATTGGTGTCCTATCCCAAATGCAATCCTAAAAAAATTATTATTTCAACACAGGGCGTTCCAAAAGAAGTGGCCGAGGCCGATTTTAAACCCGTTTACCCCATGAAAGGCGTAATAATGGCCAAACCCTTTAAAGGCATTGATTACGGCATATTAAAACAAGATTTGGTTAAAATAAAGTACTTTGAAAAAGGGTCCGTATTTGATAAAGACGATGAAAATGCCGAACTGATGTTTGAAAAACTGGCTCAAATGCGCCAACAGGAAGATGCCCTTATGAGCGCCTTTTGTAAATTAAACCGCGAGGGTGATAAAGCCCTGGAAATTCCAGATTGCCCCCTGGCCCGATCATTATATACCCAAGCACTACAATTAATTCCTAACGAATGGTATCCAAACCAACAACTTAAAAAAATTGGAACCTGCGGCTCAAGTGCCAAACCCCTAAGCACGCAAACAGCAACGGCACCCACCACTCAAAACACAAATCCCCCTAAAGGAAATACAACCACTTCGTCTGTAAAAAAACCAGAAAATACGGCAAAGCGCCCCAATCAAAGCCAAGGCTCAACTCCGTCTCCGACACAATCCAATGCCTCAAAACCTCAGGTGCAAACGCAAACATCCCAATTAAACCTGAGCACCCCACCCGTATTAGGACAATACCAATACGATTCGCTGTTAACACTGGCCCGAAAAGCACTGTCGGAAAAACAATTTGATCGCGGTGTGGAGGCCTGCAAAAAAGCATTAAAAATTCGTGCCAACGATTACGATGCAAGCCTTTTACTAGATCAACTGTTAACAGAAAAACGTACGCATGCACCCTAAACCCTGTGTTATAATAACCGGCAGCTCCCAAGGTTTGGGATTTGCCTTAACCGAACTATTTTTAAAATCCAGTTCCCTGACCGTTATTGGCTGTTCACGCAAACATTCTACAAAAATTAAACACTTGGAAAAAAAATATCCGCAGCGCTTTTATTTTTTGCGCGGCGATATTACCCAACAACCCTTTATACAAAGTATTTTTAACTTTATTAAAAAACAAACCCTGTACCCCGAAGTTTTAATAAACAACGCCGGTTTGCTCATTAAAGAACCCTTTTTAAAGGCCCGCCAAAGTTCGGCCGAACGCATGTATGCAGTAAACGTGTTGGCCCCGATGGTGCTAATGCAATACGCCCTTAAAGCAAGGCCCCAAAACAAAGCCCTGCACATAATTAATATCGCTAGCATGGGAGGCCTGCAAGGAAGTCTAAAATTTGCAGGCTTAAGCCTATACGCCAGCACCAAAGCCGCGCTGATTACCCTCAGCGAATGCATTGCCGAAGAATGTAAAAATGTACCCGTACGCTGTAATGTTATTGCCCTGGGAGCTACACAAACCGAAATGTTTTCGAAAGCCTTTCCCCAATTTAAAGCACCCGTTTTACCCGAACAAATAGCACAATGGATTTTTCAATTTGCCATTGCGGAACCGGTCATAAACGGTAAAATAATTCCCTTAGCGCTAAGCAATCCCTAAAAACACCCAAATGGACTTTATTTGAATTTGTATTGTTACCTCAAATTGATGCTATTTAAAAGGCACTTACTCTATAATTAAAAATCTTTAAGCCAACCCTCCGGCTTATATGAAAAACCTATTTTGGCAACAAATCAACAAAAGTAGCTCCCAATGAAAAAAAGCGCTGTTATACTTTTGCTTTCATTGTTTTATTTTTTTACTGTTTTTTTGACTTTAAACAGGCATAGCCGGACTGGAATTCAAAATTACCACAGCGAAATATGGGCTGATAAAGCTGGTTATTATATTTATTTGCCATCTTTTTTTATTTACAATTTTGATGGAAAAAAGCTGCCTAAAAAAATAGATACATTCACCGGTAATGGATTTGTAATTGAAAAAAATATTGTCAAAACCAAATACACCTATGGTGTGGCGCTACTTGAAAGCCCGTTTTTTATACTTGCGCATGGCATATCAACTAAATTGGGTTTTCAAAATAACGGGTTTTCAATAATCTATCATAAAATGATTGACATAGCTGCTGTAACTTATTCGTTTTTTGGACTCATCTTTCTTTATTTGTTTTTAATCCGATACGTTACTAAAAGTATTGCTACTATTACTGTTGCTTGCGTTTATTTAGGGACAAACTTGTTTTATTATTCAATTTTTGAGACCGGTATGTCTCACGTGTATTCTTTTTTTTTATTTACCTGTTTTTTCTTTTTACAACATTATATTTTAAAGCCAACCTCAGGCTTTATTTACTCTGTACTTTTTGGATGCGTAGTTGGACTTATTATAGTAGTGAGACCGATTAACGTATTAATTTTTCCTGCGTTTTTTCTGTTTAACAAATTTGAATTTAAAGCGTATAAGGCAAAATTTAAATCCTTGTTAGTAATTGTTTTCACTGCAACAATCGTGCTTATTCCACAACTCATTTATTGGAACTATTCAATGGGAAACTTCTTTGCCGATTCTTACGAAAAGGAAGGTTTCGTTAATTGGTATTCGCCAAAAATTTTAAATCTATTGTGTTCAACAAACAACGGGTTATTTATTTATAGTCCAATGGCAATATTTATGCTATTAGGGGTATGCATTTGTAAAAAATTTTCCTGGATTCAAAAATTTTTAATTTGGGGTTACTTTTTACTACTCACGCTTGTTTTTGCCTCCTGGCATGCTTGGGATTACGGCTGCAGTTACGGCTGCAGACCCTATGTTGAGTACTTTTCAATTTTAGCCTTACCGCTCGCTTTTTTTATAGAAACAATTCGATCTTTTAATTTCCATAATTTTATTGTTGGATTTATAATACTCTTGTTTATCGCCTATAATCAAAAAATTATTTTTACGTACGATGGCTGTTGGCAGGGTGAAACATGGGATTGGAATGCGCTGTGGAGATTAATTACCAACAAAACAAAATAAACCATTTTATAAAAGCACCTTTAAACATGGCAGCTTGTTGCATTTTGTATTGTATTAAATTCCGTTACAGCAAGCCATTCTTGCTTTAAAAATATCCCCTCTCTAAGCTGCAAACACTTGCCTTTATATTAATTGTATTTTAGCTAAAATTTTGTTTATGGAAAAAATTACGGTTTCCGTTTTAATTAAAGCAGAAAAACGAAAGGTTTGGGACTGTTATACAAATCCTGAGCATATTGTGCATTGGAATTTTGCAGATTCGAGTTGGCATTGCCCAAAAGCTTCCAACGAGTTAAAAGCAGGAGGCCAGTTTTTTGCCCGTATGGAAGCAAAAGACGGCAGTTTTGGTTTTGACTTTGCAGCCGTTTATACCGAAGTTAATTTTGAAAAAAATTTTACTTACACCTTTGGCGGGCGCTATGCAAGTGTTGAATTTAGGGACCAAAGCGGGCAAACCGAGCTGATCGTAACATTTGATCCTGAAACCGAAAACCCACTGGAATTGCAAAAAAACGGATGGCAAGCCATTTTAAACAACTTTAAAACCTATACCGAAACAACTTAAATTTTACCTCCTGTTCCGGACACTGCAACGTTTAATCCTGAGGCTTGCTTATTGCTGAAGGATCCATTTTTTTCGGATGCTTCCTGTGGCCGTTTTAAATTCAATAATGTAAATTCCGCTGGCCCAATCTGAAATGTTAACCTCGCTTGGTTGCGAATAGTTAAACCGCTTTAAACACTTACCCTGTAGGGTATACAACGATACCTCGCCCGATTGACCAGGCTCTGAATATTCAATTCGAAGGCTGCGCGTTGCCGGATTTGTAATAATAAGCTGTGGCAAATGGTTTAGGGAGGGCAGGTCGGTGCAATCGACCACATACAGGGCTATGCTGTCCTGACTGATGCAGCTTCCTGTGCCAATGCCAATAAGAGTAATGGTTTGGCTTTG
Organism: uncultured bacterium; assembly: GCA_963923435.1. GTDB lineage: Bacteria > Bacteroidota > Bacteroidia > B-17B0 > Aurantibacillaceae > Aurantibacillus. The sequence goes on along the minus strand of CAWUNH010000081.1, from coordinate 1,473 downwards.
GGGCATGGGCACGGTTAATACATTGCTTAATTCTTGTGCCGGCATCCAGGTATAGGATAAGGCACCGTCGGCCAGTAAGTATATGGTGTCGTTTGCACAGACCGAGGAAGAAGAAGCCGTAATACTCAGGCTGGGACGTGGTAAAATGTTTAGGGTGCGTGTGCTTATGCTGACCGAACCGTTATTGGCTATAAGGGTAATGGTTTGTGTACCGGCATTGGGAAAGGTAACGTAATACGGAGCATTGGCATGGGGAATAAAACTGGCATTGCCGGTGGCAGACCAGGTATACTGGGGCGAGGGAATGCCGTGGGACTGGTTCATAAGCCAGAGGGTCGAACCGGCGCAGGCCTGCAGGGAGGTTGTAAATTTGGCACTGGCGGCCAATGGGTTAATGGTGCATAAATTATGGCTGCCTAAAAATTTGCGGTAAGGACTGTTGGACATGGCCACCGCGATGCGGCTTTGCTGATCGGTGGTAAACATGTATTTGGCAGGATCGTTGGTATAGTCCATAAAATTCATAAACATTTCGCCGTTGGGGGCATTGCCGCTGCAGGATCCGGATTTAAGGGGATAGCCGGGGTTTCCGAAATTGCTGGCGGAGGCCGGCGGGGTATCGGCGCAATAATCGGTTTGGCAGGTACCATCGCCCCAAACGTGGCGTAGGCCCAGCCAGTGTCCAATTTCATGCGTTGCGGTTCGGCCTTTGTCGTAACCCGTATAATAGGTGCCTCCGGGATAAAAATACGAAGAGCCAAAAGCCTGGGAGTAGCACCAAAATCCATCGTTGGTAGCGGTTCCTACCGTGGTTAAGCCCGAAAGACCGGTGAGTGGCGGAAACGTGGCATAGCCGAGCAAACCGCCCGTGGCGTTTAAATTGGCATCGGTGATCCAAACGTTGAGGTATTTTTTTACGTTCCAAATGGTTTGGGGTTTAACGGTATTGTCTATAAACGTTTTAAACGCATTGTAAGAATTTAGAGTTGCCGGATTGGCCCAATTTTTAGAAACGTAATTTATACGGTCTACACCCGGTTCAGGTAAAGGATTGCCCAGGGTGTCGAGGGTGGCCAAACAAAACTGAATGGAACAGTCGGCAATTTTAACCCGTCCCAATCCATCGGTATTCGAAGGGGAAAGGCTTTGTGTTGTGGCCCACTGGGTATAGGCCGAGGCGGGATAATTCCAGTTGTTAAATCCTAAACCTGCATAGTCGTGATTTAAAGATTGAATTTGAGCAACAATTTGCGCATTGGCTAAATTGGGATAATTGCCCGGGGCTTGGCCTCCATGAATAACATGAACAATAACCGGAATGGTATAAACCGGAGCCTGAGACTTTCCATTTGATGCATGGGATTGCACCAGATCGTTAAACGCCTGCGTCCACTGCGCATCGGGAATTGGAGTGCCGCAAACAACTTGCGAATATCCGGCGAATGAAAAAACTGATGTAAATAGAACGAGTAC
>CAWUNH010000080.1:0-6226 GCA_963923435.1 uncultured bacterium | reverse complement strand
GGCTAATGTTGTAATCAATAAGGCATATTTGACATTCGTTTTCAGCAAGGTTCTATAATATTTAATCCATATTTAATTACTCCTGAGATACTCTTTTAATTTTTTCATGGCCACTGCACGGTGACTGATTTGGTTTTTTTGTTCGGCATTTAATTCTGCAAAGGTACTGCGGTATCCGGTAGGAATAAACACAGAATCGTAACCAAATCCGTTTGCACCACGCGGCTCGTAGGCAATACTCCCCGATACCGTTCCTTCAAATAAGCAACTGCCACTGGCTTGTAACAGCACCAGGGCACACACAAAACGCGCCTTTCGGTGGGTGTGCGTTTGTAGCTGCGAAAGGAGCAACTTAATATTGGCTGTGTCGTTTTTTAATTCGCCCGCAAACCGGGCACTCATCACACCGGGTGCGCCGTTTAGGGCTTCCACTTCTAATCCGCTGTCATCGGCCAGCAGGTCCCATTCGAGCCGATTGGCTTGCAGGTATTTCCATACTGCCGCTGCTTTTATTCGGGCATTGGCTTCAAAGGTTTCTGCCGTTTCAGGTATATCTGAGATAAATCCAATTTCCGATAAGGTTTTTACTGTATAAGTATGATTTAAAAACGCCGAAAGTTCCGCTCCCTTTGCCCTGTTATGAGTTGCCAATACAATGGTGGATGACATCAGCGGCGCAGTTCAAAATTAGATCCCAAATATACCTTGCGCACCTGTTCGTCTGCAGCCAATTCTTCGGCTGTTCCGCTTTTTATAACTCTGCCGCCATACAATAAATAGGCCCGATCGGTTATGCTCAAGGTTTCGTGAACGTTATGATCGGTAATAAGCACCCCAATATTTTTTTGTTTTAATTTTTCAATTACCGACTGTATGTCCTCAACAGCAATGGGATCAACACCCGCAAAGGGCTCATCCAATAAAATAAATTTAGGATCGGTCGCCAATGCACGGGCGATTTCGGTCCTGCGACGCTCTCCTCCGCTTAACTGATCTCCCAAATTTTTTCGAACATGCTGCAATCCAAATTCGTTTAACAGCTGTTCGGCCTTTTCCATTTGTTCGGATTTAGACCGTTTGGTTAGTTCCAATATGGCATATAAATTTTCTTCAACCGTTAACTTTCGAAATACCGAGGCTTCCTGTGGCAAATATCCGATTCCTAACTGCGCACGACGGTACATGGGCTCGCGGGTAATTTCTTTTTCATCTAAAAAAATACGTCCGGCATTGGGTCGTATCATGCCCACAATCATGTAAAAGGAAGTGGTTTTTCCGGCACCGTTGGGACCCAGCAAGCCAACAATTTCGCCCTGACGGAGTTCGAGCGAAACCTCATTGGCAACCACGCGAGATCGGTAAGATTTAACGAGTTTGTCACTCCTGAGAACCATGATTAAAGATAAGAATTGAAATTCAGCTCTTGCTGGAATTGGAGTTTTTTTTAGCCTCTTTAAAGGTTCCTGTTTTTAAATCAAATCCATAGGGACAATGCCGGCATCCGCTCTGACAACAATATCCGCGTTTTAAATGATAGGACGCTTTAAATACAATGTATCCTTCGGGTGTTTTATAAAAGTCTTCAGGATCCATGGAGGGCTGAACGTTATGGGAGTCCAACATATATTAGGCCGTGTATGCCCAGCGCAGGTAAACCGCACCCCAGGTAAAGCCCCCACCAAAGGCGGCCAAAATTATATTATCCCCTTTTTTTAATCGGGTTTCCCAATCTGACAAACACAAAGGAATGGTACCGGCAGTAGTGTTACCGTATTTTTGAATATTCACCATTACCTTTTCGTTTCCAATACCCATTCGGCGAGCCGTTGCATCTATGATGCGCAAATTGGCCTGATGCGGAACCAGCCATGCAATGTCTTCTGAGGTGAGCCGGTTTTTTTCCATAATTTCTGCTGATACCTCTGCCATGCCCACAACGGCTGCCTTAAATACCGGTTGACCGTCCTGAAAAACAAAATGTTCGCGTTGGGCCACCGTTTCGGCACTGGCCGGTTTAACAGAACCGCCCGCCTTTTGATGTAAATAATGACGGCCGTGTCCATCGGATTTTAAAATTGAATCCATAAGTCCCTGGGCTTCTTCTGTAGGTTCGAGCAATACGGCTCCGGCTCCGTCGCCAAATAAAATACAGGTCGTTCGGTCGGTATAATCCATAATGCTCGACATTTTATCGGCCCCCACAACCACAACCTTTTTATGTTTTCCGGTTTCAATAAACTGCGCTCCTACGGTCAGGGCATAAATAAACCCCGAACAGGCAGCTCCTACATCAAAACCCCAGGCTTTTTTTGCGCCTAGTTTATCGGTTATAATATTTGCGGTAGCAGGAAACTGATGATCGGGCGTAACGGTTGCGCAAATCAATAAATCTATTTCCAGAGGACTAATACCACGTTTGGCACAGAGTTGCTTTACGGCCTCTACAGCCATATCGCTGGTGCCCAAACCCGCTCCCTTTAAAATATGTCGGGTTTCAATACCGGTGCGCGATTTAATCCACTCATCGGTAGTATCCACCATGTTTTCGAAATCTTTATTTGAGAGTATGTCGGGTGGCACATAACCCCCCAAAGCTGTTATAGAAGCCCTTACTTTCATTACTGAAAAACCTGTGCTACCTTTTCGTTAAGCTTTGCATTCACCAAATCCATAGAAAGCTGAATCATGTTTTTAAACGCTAAGGGACTTGAAATGCCATGGCCAATTAATACGTTGCCATTAACCCCCAAAATGGGCGTGCCTCCGTACAATTCATAATTAAAACGGTCAAAATACGCATCGCTACGCTTGCGTTTTCGTATGCTGGTATAAAACGCTTCGGCAGCTTTTAAAACTACATTACCCACAAATCCCTCGCAAACAATTACATCGGCTTTATCGTTAAATAAATCCCGGCCTTCGATGTTGCCAATAAAATTAAAATCTTTTGAGTCTTTCATTAACTGGTAGGCAGCCTGGGCCACTAAATTTCCTTTTTCAGGCTCTTCTCCAATATTAAGTAATCCTACCTTTGGATTATTAATTTTATACAATTCTCGGGCACATATTGATCCTAAAATTCCAAATTGATACAATACATCCGGCTTGCAGTCGGCGTTCGTGCCAACATCCAGCATTAACCCTACCCCGCCGTTTTCTTTGGGCAATAAGGTGGTAATGCAGGGACGAATAACCCCCGGTATCGCTTTTACCGTAAACATCGAACCCACCAGCATGGCGCCCGTATTACCGGCACTGATAAATGCCTCTATGCGCCCTTCTTTTAGGGCTTTAAACCCCATGCTAATGCTGCTGTTGGGCTTTTGAGAAAAGGCTTTGGTGGGCGACTCCGCCATGTCAATCACATCCGGGGCATCAATAAAATCGAAACGGTCAAAAGAAATTTGCTTTTCTGTTAAAAAAGCCTCTGCAACCGCACGGGGTCCAATTAAACAAACGCGGGCATGTTGCAGCGTTGCATCCGAAAGGGCTAACACAGCACCTTCCAAACAATTGTTGGGAGCATAATCGCCTCCCGAAATATCAAGTCCTATTCGCATGAATGTTAGTTAAAACAACATTTACCACAAAGGCTGTTTTTATAAATATAACATAATTTTAATAAACAGCTGAAGAACATTACTTCTCCATTACAACCTGACCTTTGTAATAAAGCTTTCCTTCGTACCAATGCGCACGGTGCATTAAATGGGCTTCACCGGTGGTTGGGTCTTTGGAAAGGGTCATGTTGGGCGCTTTATAGGTTGCTCGGCGCGAATCGCGGCGTGAACGTGAGAGTTTTCGTTTTGGATTTGGCATACGGTTATCGTTTATTTTTATTTTTTAATTTTTTTAATGAGTCCCAATAGTGTAAATCTTTAGCCTCCTCGGTGGTATCGCTAACGTTGTTCAGTGCATTTAAAACAGATGCATCGCAGGGCAGCGTTTCGAAATCGGTTTCCTCACAGGGTACTTTACGGAGCGGAACTTGCAATGCAATGGTTTCATAAAGCCGCTGGGCTAAATCGAGCGTATCGGTTCCGGTAGGTAATACAACCACCTGATCTTCAAACACAAAGGTGTCGCCAAAAGAAATCCAAAAAGATTCCGAAAGCAACACATTTTTGGTATAGCTCACCAAACATCGGTCGCAACTGAGTTCGAGAGTCCCCCGGTAGTTCATTACCAATTGCAGGCGCGAAGCGGTTTGGGTTAACTGTGCCTCCACCCGCACCTGAGCATCGGGAGCTTCTGATTCACTATAGGATTTAAAGAACGCAGGTCCGCAAATGAATTCGAAATTGTGAACGCCTTCCCTTAAACCAGTGAGGGGAATCGAATACAGGTCCGCATTCATTTTAAGGACAACAAATATAAAATTTTATTGGCTAATGGGAAATACCGGCTGGTTCCAAATACCGGTACTCAGAGAAATTTGAGTTCCAAAATTTGTAACTTTCTGTTTTTCATATACTTGCGTTGCCCATAAAGAAAATTTAAGCCATATGTTATTGTGGGGAAGCAGTAAAATACCCCAACTGGTTTGAGCCACTTGGGTATTACGCGCGTTTTCGGAGGCTGTAATAAAATTATCTTCCCGGGTTCGGCTGGCGTATGACTTAAACAGCGCATTGCCTAAATTTTCCTGAAGGGTTTCGGTTCCCTGATTTCGATTTACATACTGCAGTGCAAAGGCAAAAGATTTATACCGGTAAACCCCCTGCAAAACGGCCTCTTTTAAATTAGAGCCCTGCGGATGTGCCAAAGCATAGCCTGCATGCGCGTAATTTTGGGCCGTGTACAAATGCGAATAGGTAAAGGGCCTTACGTAATTGTATTCGGCCTGTAAAAACCAATGCCGGTTTATATAACCTTTTAATCCCAGTTGCCAGGCATACTTATTGCCCCACCAATGGCTGCCCGAAAACATTTTTTTTAATAAAAATTCGTCTAGGGCAAATTGCGCATAAACTTTACAAAAATTATATAAAACGGCACTGCTGTTAAGTCCCATCAACACGTTATCGGGCGATCCGTTATGGTATTCCAGCGGCCTAAAAAAAACTACAGGATTTAAATAGCTCGGATCCCAAGAACGCTTGCGCAGGCTGTCGGAACCGGCCCAAATAACACTTTCAAAAAAACCCAACTGAAAGCCCTTAGGACCTTTATAGGACAGGTAATGAAAAACGCCGTATTTATTCATTAAAAAGGCTGGGTCTAATGGAGACTGATGTTTTAGGGCAGCATACCATATATGGTATTGCAACCTCCAGGCCTTTGCTGAAATTTGCGCATAGGGATAGGCCGGAGCATGATCGCTGTGCAGCAGACTCCGGTAACCGTCTCCCACCACGTGCTTGCCCTTACCGGCCTGTAAATTAAAATAAGGCGAATTGCCGGGATTATAAGAAACATAGCCTTGGTAGTTTTCCGATAGCACTGTATTTTTGAGTCGATCCCGTTTCATAATTGTACCGCTGCTGGAGGTTTGATTTAACAAAATCCAGCTGGAATCGCCCATGCTGTATAGCTGCGAATAGGTTGTATTCCAGTTAAGCACAAAGGCTAAATTGGATTTAACCAGCAGGGCATGTTCCGATCCGTATCCCCATTCGTAGGCCGATTTTGAAGTTGAAGATAAATACGTGGCATTTAATAGCCCCGTTGATTCCCAGGTTAGCTTTGAAGCGGAAAAAAAACGACGTGGTACTAAAAATCGCCGGTCTGAAATGGACTTAAAGGGCAGCGTGTCTTTAAAGCCGCGGGTGTACCCGCTGAGATAGGGTTTAAACGATGCGTGAAAAGAGGATTCTGGATGTTTTATATCCAAATAATCCATGGCCAGTTGCACGTCTGGATGAATCCAAACGTTGCGGGCTAAAAATTGATTTTGGGCTTTTGTCCGAGAAAATAAAAAAACAAAAACTATAAAACCCCATCGAAGCACCTTGTAAAAGTACCAAATTAAACCTGGGTTGGGTTTAAAATATTAATAGGTAAAATGCTATTAAATAATAAACACTTAGCTAGTTAACATCTTCAACTGAAACTGTATCGGCGCTGTTTTCGGCAGGGGCCGATACTTCTTCTTCATCAACTTCTATCTTTTCATTAACCGTAAGCGTATTATTTAGCCGATAGCTTCATCGATATCTTTCTTAACTGATTCAGGATTATCAATATTGTAAAAATAGAAAGTTGTTAGAGATCCCGTAATTTTAAT
>CAWUNH010000079.1:0-6284 GCA_963923435.1 uncultured bacterium | reverse complement strand
AGATTCCTCTACGTCTCGTGGGCTCGGAGATGTGTATAAGAGACAGTGCCCGTATTGTGGACGAGACCAAGCTGGATTTAACCAAAGCCAGTATTTTAACGACTGTAAAAATTAAAAATCTTAAAAACAAGTCGCAAATGTCCTACACCCTGGTCGCTGAAAACGAAGCCGATTTAAAAGCAGGAAAAATATCTGTTGATTCACCCATAGGAAAAGCCCTCCTGGGAAAGCGGGTAGGAGATCAGGTTACAGTCCAGGTTCCTGCCGGTATTTTGGAATTGGAAGTGGTTTCAATCAGTTTGTAAGAATGTCCAGTGTTTTTAGTAAAATAATTGCAGGAGCATTGCCTTCGTATAAACTTTTTGAAACCAAAACCTGTTTTGCGGTATTGGATGCCTTTCCCCTTCAACGCGGACATTCTCTTATTTTTCCTAAAATCCAACAAGATCTTTGGCATGAATTGCCGCAGGATGTATACGCCGATTTAACCCAACAGGCCTATTATTTGGCAAAAGCAATAGCCCGTGTTATTCCCTGTAACCGAGTCAGCCAGCATATTATCGGACTGGAAGTGCCGCATGCGCACATTCATTTAATTCCCATAAACTCTACCCAAGACTGCAATTTTAATGCGCTTAAACCACAATTTACAAAAGAAGAATTTGAAGCAGTAGCAGCGCTTATTCGAAGTGCATTACCCCCCTTACATCCATGATTTTAGAATTTATACACTGGAACCCTTCTCCGGATTTATGGGTTATACCCGGAATTAATTGGCCCTTACGCTGGTATGGTCTTAGCTGGGCTGCAGGATTTTTAATGTGCTCCTATGTTATGAATCGCATTTTTAAAGCGGAACACCGTACCCCCAAACAGCTGGACCGACTCACGTTAAACATAATAATAGGAACGGTATTGGGCGCCCGTTTGGGCCATTGTTTGTTTTACGGTCCATTTTTTGATGTGTACGATGCTCAGGGGTTTTTACTGGAAGAGGGCTATTTATCTCATCCTCTGAATATTTTAAAAGTATACGAGGGAGGGTTGGCTTCCCATGGTGGCGCAATAGGAATTATTTTAGCCATGCTTTGGTATTGCCGTAGAGAAAAAGAAAACTGGACCTGGTTGTTTGACCGCATGGTTATTGTAGTACCTATTGCTGGTGCCTGTATACGTTTCGGTAATTTAATGAACAGCGAAATAATAGGTAGTGTTACACAAAAACCATGGGCCTTTATTTTTGAACGCGTTGATCCTATAAATCCGCGTCACCCTTCTCAATTGTACGAAGCTCTTTTTTGTGTGCTGTTGTTTGTGGTTTTATTTTGGATTTGGAATAAAAAACAAGGGGTATTAAAACCCGGCAACTTGTTTGCCTGGTTTTGTATTATTTTATTTACCGAACGGTTTATAAACGAATTTTATAAAGAAAATCAGGTGACTTTTGAGAATCAGTTGCCACTTAATATGGGTCAAATTCTAAGCCTTCCATTTATTATGACCGGAATTTGGATTATTTTAAGAAATCAAAAAGTCAAAGATTCCAATTAAATTTGTACCTTTAGGCCGCGTAATTGTGTTAATTAATGTTCTGTTCAGAACAACCCTTACGTCCGACACGGGTTACAAAGCTTCTGGTAACCAGTGTTGTTTAACATTCAGAGGCAAAGAATTATGTTAAAAGGAACTGTAAAATTTTTCAATCCAACCAAAGGTTTTGGTTTTATCGTATCGGAAAGTGACGGAAAAGACATTTTCGTTCACATTTCAGGTTTAAAAGATGAAATTAATCAAAACGACAAGGTAATTTTCGAAGTACAAGATGGTAAAAAAGGTTTGAATGCAATTAATGTGCGTTTAGACAAATAATACATTTCAAGTTTCAGAGAATTGAACCAATCCCCAGGGATTGGTTTTTTTATTTTCCCTTCCTTCAAATTTCTTTTATTGGTTTATAAAAATCTTTTAGATCAGTTTGTTTAAATCTGAATTTAATCCTTAATAGGATAGCCTAAGTACATTTAACTTTCAGCCTTGGGCTTAAATATAAATTACTCTAATATTAATTTTTGAATTTGCAGTCCAGCTTCGGTTTCTATTTTAACCACATAGCTGCCTTTTGTCAAAGATTTAACATTTAGTAGAATTTCGCGGGTAGGAGTTGGGCTGTTTGATAATACCAGTCTTCCCAACACATCCCAGAGTTCAACTTTTTGAAGGTTGGGCCCATCGGATTGAATGTGTAATACTTCCTGAGCGGGATTTGGGTAAAGGGATACCGTACGGGGTTTGTATTGAAAAATACCGGTTAAATCGTTCGTCGTAAATTGGTATTCAAATCCGTTACCAAAATCGGAATTAAAAGATTTGAGTAAATTGCCCTGTAAGTTTTTAATTCGTACAAAACCAGAACCCTGTCCTGAATTAGCCCACCAAGACAATCCGTCGCCTCCCAAATCTTTTACTTTGAGGGTATAACATCCGTCTAAATTAAAGGTATCGCGGTAAACATTGTTTGCAAGCAATAAGGGGCTTACACCTGCAACTAAATTCCCACTGGCATCTAACAGCTCATAGGTGTTATCCAGGGGGTTGTTATTGGTTTTTACTTCAATTATCAAATCGTTGGGCCAACGGTCCGGAATGCTAAAATTGGATTGGTAGCGGTTGTTGGGAAGGTATTGATCGGTTTGGTTGTTAACCGATACAATTTGAACCTGAAAGGTGTTACCTAAGGAACTTAAAGGAGCATTTTTCCATAAATTACCCAGGGGCAAGCGAATGCTAACCGTGTCTCTAAACGATAAATTACCGGACCAGGTATGGGTTTCTTTAGTTAAGCTGGAATTGGCCCAATATTCCAAAACAAGGGTTTGAATAGCAGAACTGCCCGAATTTTGAACCAATATTTCTGGTTCCAAACAAACCGGGTTTTTTCGCGAATATACAACGCCATCGTTGGGTTTTTTTACCTCCAAAATGCGGGCATCTAAATTAAAATTAGGAGGTCCAAAACTAACCAGTTGATTGGCCACAATAAATCGGTAATCTCCCGATGGATTTGGTGGATTGCTGCACTGGTAATCAATACTCAGGCTGCTGCCCGGAGTAACGTAGGGTGTGGCATTAAATTCTTTTAACTTGGAGGGTTTGCCCGGACACCAGCCCTGACGATCGTATACCCAGGTTCCACCCTGAGGAAACACGACATTGTCTCCGCAAATTTCGGTAATGTTCCAAGTGAATTCATCGGCACCGCCGTTGAGGTTGAGTTTATGAGTAATCAGTCCTCCGTTTTGATGAAATTCGCCCTCAGCCCCATGACCGGTAATGGTTGAACGTAATTTTACAAATTGAGCCTGTGGATGAATGGTATAATTTACTGGTGCAAATCGGGTATTGTTAAGTATGCTGTTAATACCGGGTCCTCCCCAGCGTGCACCCCCTTGCCATAATTGCTGGTATTGAAGTACCGTTTGGGGAGGTGTTCCAACAATAAACCAAAACTCAAGATTTACCTGTTCCTGATATTCGCCTCCCATGGTCATTAGAAGCCGTTTTTTTCCTTTTAATAAGGGGGCAAAATCGCTAACATCAAACAGCCAGGTTTTACCCTTAGCGCCCAAATCTAAGCCTTTTCCATAGGGTGTTACAAAGGACATTAATTCGTTATAAACAGGAAAACGCCGTGTGTAATTTAAATTGGGTATTATCAGGCTGCTGTTGCTGGGTGTAGATAAGGTGGCAGTTACCAAACCGGATTCTGCATCAATAACCAGTCTTGGGCTTGCCGAATGTAAGGTAAAGGTGTTTACCAAGTTTATGGCATCGTGGGCCATGGGTTGAACCGTAGCATTGGATTGGATGGAAAATTGCTGAACAATAGAAGGATTGCGAGGTACAGAATCCAAGGCGGTAGTAGTTTGGGTTGAAACACCGTAAACCCCTCTTAAAAACCGAATGTTGGGTTTAAAGGCGTATAAATTAAAACCCGATTGCAATTGAGCACCACGTTCGTATTGCCATTGTATGTTAGTAGCCGTTGCGCTAAGGGTGTTTTTGGTTTCGTTTAAAATTTGTCCGTTTCCTTCATTTAATGGATAGTAGCCAATTAAATTGGTGTAAAAAGGATGTTGGGCGGTGAGCGGAACCCGCATCCAGTCTTGAAGGTCTTGTTGCGATAAGGCTTTATTCCAGATACTAAATTCTTTAATACGTCCTTTATAATTGTTGTTGAGTTGTTGGTCTTTACCAATCCAAAGCGTTTGTAGGTTAATGGGTTTGTTTTTGGCCGTTCCGCTAAACCAAACGGTTCCATTTAAATAAATAATCATATCGCCGCTTTGGGTGTTTTTTGTAAAGGCCCAATAATTCCATTGTCCAGAAATGTTGTTGGCCTGTGCGGCATTGTTAATTCGGTCGTAGGTACCCGAGCTGAAACCGCAATCAAAATAAATGCTGCTGTTGCTCCAGGGTAAATGAATGTTTAAATGACGTTCGTTGGTATTGGCTGGAGTTCCGTATACAACAGAAGTGTTGGCCGGTAATAAGCCCGGATTTCCGTAGGCCCAAAAAGCAACTGTAATTTCATTGGATATGGTATTTACTCCGGATAATGCCAAAGTACTGTGTCCTCCAGCTGAAAAGTCTGCTGCAAAACCGTTTTGACTGTACGCACTTTGTAAGGAAGGCGTTGCCGTACCCACGAGCGAAATTGGGTTGGAGGGACTGCTGTTGGTAAATGAAAATTCAATCCAAATGCCTCCGGTTCCATTCCAGTTAAAGGCATTGGCAAATTGGATGCGGTTTATTCCGTTAACAAAAGTGTAGTGGTTTTGAAAACAGGTTGTAAAACCCGATACCGGAATTTGACTGGCCGAGAGACTGCTGAGCGTAGTATGTTGGACGGCGACTTTAAAAAAATTAAGAGTTCCAGCCGATCCGCTGTTAAACAACATGAGCCCCTGTAAAGGACCAGCTGTGAGACCTGCCGACTGAAGTTCAGCAGCAGAATAATACACCAGTAATTTTCCTGATTTTTGGTTGCCGTTTAACAAGGTGTTTAAATTAAGCGAACCGCTTCCAAGACTATATTGTGTTTCGGAAGAAATTGTATTAAGAGTGACCAACGTATGGGTATGGGTGTAATAGGTGTATGGTATTTGGCTTGCTATTGGAAAATTACTGCCGGTAAAATTTGAAACCAGATACTGAGGGGTAGTGGCGGTTTCCTGTTCAATGGAAGCGGAGTCCACAACAAAAGTATTGCAGGAATAATCCCATTCGCCGCAACCCTGGTTGGGATTGGCTTGGTTAGAAACCAATGCGTTTTTACATCGCATGTTGTATTTAAGAAGTATTTTCTCGTACGTGGTTGAGGAATTTGGAAATTGAATTACCGAATCGCGGGTGTTGCTCCCATAACGAAATCCTAAAATTTTAATGGTGTCTCCGGGTTGTTGGGCCAAAACCGGAAAGGTTAATAGCGATGCAATGAAAAATAAACTAAATTTTATCATAAGAGCAAATATAACGCATCGCAGCCTACTTTTTAATTGAAATTGTTCCTTGACAATGAATAAAATATGTATTCCGGCGCAAAGAATAATTTTTGTAAATTCAAAGATTATGAAATCAATACTTGTATTGTTAGCAGGTTTGTTTTGGATTGCTCCTGCAAATTCTCAAATTATAACCTATTCGTTTGCAACCTGTGGAGCCGCTGGCAGTTCAGGTCCTAATCAAACACAAATTAATACCTTTTATGCAGCCACCAGTTTAAGCAATGCGGTTGTATCAAATGCGGGAATTCAAACCTGGACGGTACCGGTAAGCGGATTGTACCGAATTGAAGCTTTTGGAGCTCAGGGCGGAAATGCAGGAATTTCAGGAGGTTTAGGAGCTTCTACGACCGGCAGTTTTAATTTAACGGCCGGTACCATATTAAAAATTTTAGTTGGCCAGCAGGGAACAAATTTACAAGGAGGGGGAGGTAGTTTTGTATGCGATAACTTAAATATCCCCATAATTATTGCGGGCGGCGGCGGCGGCGGATGCGGAGTGGGTGGCAGCGATAACAGTTCAAAAAACGGCCAGTCACAAACCTCTGGAGGGAGTGGTGCAGGAATCGGGGGGGGCTTAGGAGGTAATTCTGGAAACGGCGGAGCTGCTGCGGTTCCGTTTTCTTCCGGAGCAGGTGGCGGACTTTTAACGGCGGGTGCAGCAGGCTGGATAGCCGGATCTGGAGGCTACGCTTTTATAAACGGCGGTTCAGGTGCATTTGC